>JAJTBH010000528.1 GCA_021287005.1 Anaerolineae bacterium | reverse complement strand
ATCGTTTAAACGACCAGCTTTATTAAATCCGATTAACTTGAAGAGATTTTAAGCCTCATTTTTTCGACTAAATCTGCGCGATGCAGAATTAAGCGAGTATAATGCCTGACGAATCATCACTTAAGGTTTCGGGTTATTATTAATGAGGCTGTCCAATTAATGGAAAAGACGATTTTTTTAACCGGGATTACCGGGTTTCTGGGAACCCACCTGGTCAAACAATTATTAAGTAACCCTGAAGTCAAAATCATTGGTTTAATTCGCGCTGCCGATTCAGACTCTGCCTTACAGCGCTTGAAAAAAGAATGGTGGGATTGGCCGGAATTACGCGCTGCCCTTGGGTCGCGCGTGTTAACACTGGCAGGCGACATCACTCAACCCCGGCTGGCTTTAAATGAACAAGATTATGCTTTTCTGGTGGAAAACGTCAGCCACATTATCCATGCTGCGGCGGATGTACGCCTATTTTTAGCCCTTGAAGACCTAAGAAGCGTTAACGTTACCGGCACATTAAACGTGTTGGCATTTGCCGGAGACGTACAAAAACAACATGGCCTGGCTGCCTTTGCCCATGTTTCAACAGCTTATGTTGCCGGCCAACGGAATGGCGAGATTATGGAAGAACGATTATCTTCCAAATCCGGCTTTACGAGCCCTTATGAACAGAGTAAATTCGAAGCCGAGGAACTGGTATGGCAGGCGGCTGATCAGCTTCCGGTGTGTATATTCCGGCCCGGAATGATTGTGGGGGATTCTCAAACCGGTGTGATTAAGACATTTAATACGCTTTATTATCCGTTGCGATTATATATGACCGGGAAGTTAAGGTTTGCACCTGCCAGTGCGGGTTTTCCCGTTAATCTGGTTCCGGTTGATTATGTAGCCAGTGCAATTTTCACTTTGATGATGAATCCCGAAGCCATTGGCAAAGTCTTTCACTTAACACCTGCCTTTAATGATCAACCCACGCTCTCAGAGATGACCATTTTTGTCCGTCAATGGGCAGAAGCGAATCTGAATATCCATTTACACCGGGCTGTGTTTTTCGATTTACCCGGTTTTTCGAAGCTGCTTTCATGGTTAGCTCGCATTAGCAAATCCAAAGATCTGGCCGTTATGGCGACATTGATGCCCTATTTTCAGAAGGAACCGCTGTTTAATCGGACCAATACCGACCAACTGCTGGGGGTTTATCCGCATCGTTGGCGTGAGTTGCTGCCGGTTTTATTAAAAGAGGCTGTTTATCGCAGTTTCTGGCATCGCACCACTCGCACGGTCCACGAACAAGTATTATTTCGCATGCAGAGCAAAAACAAACCGGTCACCTATTACGACCTCAGTTTGGGTCAGGTAAATCGGCGTTCCGCCGCTGAAATGTTGGCCGAGATAAAAAATATCCAGTCGGCTTTTCGTGCGTTTAACATTAACCCCGGAGAGCGGATCGCCATCGTTGGTCTTAACAGCTCCAGGTATTTTTCGATTTTTATGGCCTGTGGTTTAAGTGGTTTAATCAGCACGCCTTTTTATTCCACCTGTCCACCCTCCGAGATTAACAAATTACTGGCAGACAGCCAACCCAGCCTGTTATTTATTGGCGTTCCTGAATTATTAAAACGTTTAAATGAAATTATTTATGACGGACCCATAGTTTCATTTTGCCGGCAAGAGCCAGACTCATTCCCGGTAAAAAACGCCATGAACTGGCACACGTTTATAAACCGTCAGGCTGAGCATTATTCGAATCCGGTGTTATACCAGGTGAATCTGGATGATCCGGTATCCCTTCATTACACATCCGGTACTACCGGTCTGCAAAAAGGCGTACTTTATCACCACCATCATTACCGCTGGCTGGCAGAAACGCTGGCTTCCATGTTCCCCTGGTTCGAACGTAATCGAGGGGGTTCCTATCTCTCCTATTTGCCCATGAACCATGTGGTTGAGGGCATTCTGGCGACTTATTCGCCGTATTATGTCCCGGCCAAACTGGATTTATACTTTCTCGAAGAGTTTAAAGACCTGCAATGGGCGCTGCAAAAGGTGAAACCCACGATATTTTTCTCAGTACCACGCTTTTTTGAGAAAGTCAGGGCTTCATTCCTGGAAAATAAACTGGCCCGTTATTACATGAGTCTTTCCGAGGGTTTCGTTCGTCGTTTATGCCGTCGACTTCTGCAACACGGTTTGCTGCAAAAAACAGGTTTGGACAGGTGCCGTCAGATTATTGTCGGTTCGGCCACATCCGACGCGGCGTTGTTGGGCTTTTATAAAGATCTGGGTATTGAGGTTCATA
>JAJTBH010000013.1 GCA_021287005.1 Anaerolineae bacterium | reverse complement strand
AAAATTGGCTTTTCCATCAAAAGACATTAAAATCATTTACATATAATGGATTTATGGTAAAATGACTTTGAAGCAAATCGGGTGCCCCCCTCACTCGATTTGCTTCATTTTTTATTAAAATTCAGGGGCCGAAACTCCAACAAGTTTAAATAAATGTATTACGGGTTCAATGACCCGGTCAAATAATAAATTTAATGCACCCGGATCGATTAACCGGATTTCACTTGTTTTCTTGCGAACCAGGTCATTTCGTTGAAGCAGTTCTTTGGCGCAATAACTTATGGCTCCGCAGTGGATCATGATCGATTGAGCCGTTTTTAATGAGGGTTCATCTTCAAAAACTTTAGCTCGTAATTTATTAAATTGTTGCTTTTGCGGGTGATTAACCGTTGCGGCAAATAATATTGGCAGAGAAGCGTGACCGGCAGCCCAATCTTGTGAAGCCGGCGATTCAAGAGCATCTTTTAAATCATCGTGAATTTGGATCATCTCTCCAAAAATGCTGCCAATCTCTGCGAGACGGTCTGCCGCATCAAACGACGCGCCACCGATTAATGCCCCGCTATAAAAAGCGCCGGCGAAAAAAGGTGAACTTTTTTGTCGGGCGATATTCCAATATTCTTTTTCATTTTCAATTTGAGTATGAGAATCCAGATGTTGGCCGGTCGAGGTTAAAACAATCATACGATTAAGCGCAGAGGTTATCTGGATTTTCGTTTCGACCCCCGTTTCACTGCGTGAGATGGCTTTTAACGCTGAGGCCTGAAGGGTTAATGCAAGATTGGCAATATCACCGTCAGAAAAACCCAAGTCTGTAAACCGTCCATCTTTATCCAGGATATCATCCACCATTATGATGGCACTGTGCAGGGCTATGATCGCTGATACTGCGGGGATAGCCTGTTGTTGAGTCCCTCCAACAGCCTTGCAGGCAGCTTCAGGTATCTTCCAATGCGAGGCTGGCCGGTGGGCAATGTATTTAATTAACTCGGTTGCGGTGTTCCACTTTTGTAAGTCGGGGTCATTCAGTAAATAATCAACAGCCTCGGTGACCAAATCCATTTGTGTTCCTTTGTTTTGTTGATATCCACTCTTAATAAGAATCATGGTCGCCCGAAGGCGACCATGACCAGATACTGATTCTTACCAACCATCCCAACCCGGAACGCCCCCGGAAAGGATATCTCCAGGATCAACTTCAGTTAAGAGTTGATATGGGCTCGTTTGTTCTTCGACAATACAGGTTTCATAAAATTCTTGCATTTCAGACATAAATAACTCCTTTCCATAACTAACATTAGAGATTGATGTAGTCATCAGCTAACTACATAACCATTATAGTCTGCTCCGCTCTAAACTACAAATATTGTTATTAAAACATTGTTAAAAGGTTATAAATAGTAAATAATTAAGGGATATAAATGATTAATAAGACCATATATATCTATATAATGAATTATCTAAAATAAAAGTAGATAATATCTCTTAATCGTTTATACTTAAATTATGAAAATAAAATAATAATATTGGTAAGTTTAATAACATTTAGGCTGTAGGGGTAGCTGAAAAACAAGGATAAAATGATGACGAGAGTTAAACAGCGATTCTGGCCTCTGGCTGAACTGGTCTTACCCTGGGGATTATTAATTGTTCTTTTGTATTTTTCTTTTGCTTTATTTGCTTTTCGCCCATATATTGGTGTATTAATCAATCAAAATAAAACTATCACGAGTGTGTTTGGCCCTTATCCCAAAACGGGTGGGGTTCAACCGGGTGATGAAATTCGTTCCATCAACTCGCTTACCCCGGAAGACCTTGAAAATGACTTGCGTAAAAGTTATTTTGAAAATGTTGAACCCGGTCAGACGGTAGATATTCTGGTTGATCGTCAGGGGACGCCGGTTAAAATTGAATATAAACTACCCGACGGAATTACCCCTGAAGAATTATTTGACCGGCTTAACAGCCAATGGTTTATGCCTTATATTTTCTGGCTTGCCGGTACCGTCGTTTTATTTTTCTTAAGACCACGCAGTGTGCAACGTTTGCTGCTGGCATTGTTTTGTTATATTACGGCAGCCTGGGTCAGCGCATCGAATTTTTCGGGGGTTAACTTTATGAATGGCTCCCTTTTATTGCGCAGTGAGATCTGGCTGTCCGTTCCCATTTACCTGCATTTACACTGGTCGTTTCCCAGTCCACTGCGTCGTTTGCCAAAATGGGTTTGGGCAAGCCTGGACTTGTTTGGCATTATTATGGCGTTTGTTTCCTGGCAGCAGTGGGTTCCGGCAGATTTTTATATGGTTGGTTTTATTTTTGCCCTGGTGGGCAGCCTGATTCTGTTGGGCGCTCATCTGATTTCGCAGCCTGAAGAGCGGCGAGCCCTGGCAGGGCTGGTTTGGGCGCTTGGAATGGTGTTACTGCCGGTATTGGTTATCGTTTTACTGGGTGTCTTAAATATTGCTTTTCCTTTTCCGGGTATTGTTGTTCTGGGTCTGGCAGCACTGCCGGGGTTTTACTTTTTCACACTGTACCGCCGCCAGTTAAACCCTACACAAATCAGGCGTGCCGAACAGTTGGTCAGAATTTATATGTTTGCCATATTAAGCGGACTGGTGTTTTGTGTGTTTTTTGCCATGCTTGCCCAATCACCGCTGATTTACCGATATCTCAATAATTTAAATATCATAGCCGGAATAATTTTAATTGTTATTGCAGTGGTAAATTTTCTGCCTTTTTTGGTTCTGCCGGCCCTGGGCAATGAACATATCACCCTGGATGTCGGGCGTGGAAGATTGAGCTTTAGCGCCAATCGGACGGCCGCCGGTGTTTTCTTTTTATTGTTGGACGGCATGATATCCCTGTTGGCTTTGATATTCATTCGCCAACTCAACTTTTTGGGGGCAAGCGAGCTGGGGGTCGTAGTTGCAGTTTTGATAGCCGGCGTGATTGCGCTGATGGGATACCAACCTTTCAAGAATTTTTTCGACCGTTTCGTGCTGGGCATCAGTCTGGCGCCGGAATCGTTAATAAAAACTTATTCGGGCAAAATTACCACCAGTCTTGAGTTAGACGCCCTGCAGCAGCTAATTCTTGAAGAAGTCATGCCCAGTTTGTTGGTACGCCAGTTTGCACAATTAAAATTGTCATCCGATCAACTTCAGCTCATGTTTTCCATGCGGGTAAATGATCATATGCTGCCCGGTGATCACCATTCCGGTCTGTTGGCCCAGGCTGCCTTAAATAATGGTGCCAAAATTCCCGAAGGTTTGCCCGGATGGATTCGGTTGGTAATACCCCTGGATATTTCCAATGAAAGACGCGGTTACTGGTTGTTGGGTCAAAGAGATCCCGATGATCATTACACCAGTGAAGATGTTGATATCATCCGGGCACTGGCAGATCAGACAACGCTGGCAATGATTAATATTGACCAGGCCGAAGCATTGCGCGCGTTATATTTTGCCGATATTGACCGGACCGAAGCTGAAAGATTACATCTGGCAGCCGAATTACATGATGACGTACTCAACCAACTGGCCGTATTAAGCAACAGTCTGAATGACGCTTCTCCGGCCAGCCTGGAAGCATATGAAAAAGCTTCATTCCGCATTCGCAACATCATCAAGGGGCTGCGGCCGGCCATGCTTAATTACGGCCTGGCACCGGCTTTTGAGGCTATGGCGGATGAATTAAATGATCGGAATAACAATCATCCCTGTGTAAGCGTCGAGATTGAGGCTTCATTGTATCGTTATAATGAAAGGGTTGAACTTTCACTTTTTCGAATTGTCCAGCAGGCCTGCAATAACGCCATCCGGCATGCGGAGAGTTCGAATATATATGTGAGTGGGTATCTGCTGGAAGATTCAGTCGAATTAAAAGTAAGGGATGATGGTAAGGGTTTTGAAGAAGGTAACCAGATTAACCTGGCCAGATTATTGGAACATAAACATTTTGGCCTGGCCGGCATGTTTGAGCGGGCGGCTTTGATCGGCGCCGAATTAAAAGTAAATTCGCAACCCGGAAATGGTAGTCTGTTTACATTAACCTGGGCAAAAAAATAGGAGAGCGACCACCCTTCCTTCACTCTCCTCAAGTTTAGATGAAATTAATTGCTGTATGATGGTACGTATAATAAGCCTAAAGTAAAAAGATAGCTATGGTCAAAGGCTTTAAACGTCATAGGCATTTGTACTGATTTGTATAATATTATTAGAGAGAATTTTTATGAAAGAGCCAATTAAAGTATTAATCCTGGATGATCATCAGGCTATCATCGATGGGTATGTTTTCAGGTTATCAAACCTGGCAGACATCCAAATTGTGGAAACATTAAATTATGCCGAGCGCCTGGAGGGGGCACTGGAAGAGTATAAGGTGGATGTGTTGATTCTGGATGTGCAGGTGCCCATCAGCATGGATAACATGTCGCCTTACCCGATCATGTATGTTATTCCAAAGTTGATTGACCAATATCCCGACATGTCCATTCTGGTCATTTCAATGCATGACCAGCGCACCATGGTGCGCTCAATCATGGAAGCCGGCGCAAACGGTTATATCCTCAAAGATGACCGGGCTGCCATGGTGGAATTGCCCACAATCATTCGTTTGCTGCACAACGGCGGTTTTTATATCAGCCAGCGCATTTCCAAATTATTAAAAGAAGTGCCGGATGACAAAAAAAATGCCTTAACCCCGCGCCAGATCGAAGTATTGTCATATTGCGCAGCGTACCCTGAAGCCAGCACCCTGCAAATTTCAAAACAGATGGGCGTCGCGCATTCGACTGTTAGAAACCTGTTATCCGGAGCTTATTTAAAGCTGGATGTGCCCAATCGTACGGCTGCCCTGGCTAAAGCCCGCCAGATGGGTCTGCTGCTGCAACAAGACTAAACTGAACACGCTGTTTAAAGGGTTGGATACAAATATTACGGGATCAATTCCCGCGAAATTTGTATCCAATTTTTTTATTAAGGTAAAATTGACCCCTGGAGGGTTAGAAAAAAGTTAGTGCTTAACATCATATGACGGATGTGACAATCTTTAAGAAAAGGGTGTTGAAATAAAAAATTATGTTGTTATAATGGATATTGGATACAAAATATATCATACATTATATCGGATGTAATTTTATAATTGTATAACACGATATATATGTTGTGGTGATAAGGTTTGGTTAATGGTTTATTAATTCGTTAGTTGTATCCGCTTTAGAGGGTTGTTTATTATTGGGTTGTGTAGCGATTACCCGGTAAATGCATTCGAGTTTATCAAATCTATTTATTCAAGGAGAAAATGTAGATGAGTGCCTCAATCCCCACAAAAATGCAAGCGGCAGTATTGCATGGTATCAATGACCTGCGCGTTCAGGAATTCCCAGTACCTGAACCGGGCCCTTTGGAAGTATTGTTAAAGATTCATGCGGTTGCAATCTGCGGAACCGACCCGACGGTTATCTCCAAGGGTTGGACCGGTATGCCGCCTTACGGCACGTTTATTCCGGGGCACGAATATAGCGGTGAAGTTGTTGCATTAGGCCCCGCCGTTTCCCAGTTTAAAGTCGGGGACCGTGTTGCCATTGAAACCCATAAAGGCTGCGGCCACTGCATGAACTGCAAACGCGGCAAATATACCATCTGCTTAAACTACGGTAAACCTGAAACCGGCCATCGCCATTACGGTTTCACCACCAATGGCGGTTACGCCCAGTATGCCGTAAACCATATCAGCACCCTTTATAAAATCCCCGATAATGTTTCTTATGATGAAGCCGCCCTGGTAACCACGGCAGCCTGCGCTCATTTTGCCCTCGATAACATCGGCGGTTTAATGGGTGGCGAGACTGTGGCCGTGTTAGGTCCCGGCCCCATCGGTTTAATGGCCGTTCAACTCGTTAAAGCTCTGGGTGCCCACAAAGTGATTTTAACCGGTACCCGTGATGACCGTCTCGAAGTCGGCAAGAAAATCGGCGCCGATGTGACGGTGAATATCTACAACCAGGATCCTGTGAAGGTTGTCAAAGAAGAAACCGGCGGTCTGGGTGTAGACCTGGTTGTGGAATGCTCAGGCAGCTCCAAAGCCGTCGCCGAAGCCATTGAAATGGCTGCCCGCGGTGGTCGCCTCTCCCTGGTGGGTGATCCGCACGATTTGACCACCATCAACCTGCGCCGCTTTGTGTTGGATGACATGCGCGCCGCCGGTGTACGTGGTGAAGGTAATGGCGATTGCGCCCGCAGTCTGGCGCTCTTCAGTGAAGGCAAGATTCAAGGCAAACCTTTAATCACCCATCACTTCCCCCTGGAAAAAATTAACGAAGGTATTGAAACTTTTGTTCAGCGCAAAGGTGGCGCTATCAAAGTTATTATTCAGCCCAATCAGTAAGTTTTTTCTATCAAGACTCTACAGGAGAGTTGCATGGAAGAGCGTATTTTAGTAGAAGCGAAAGGTATTTCTAAAACCTTTCCTGGTGTTCGCGCCCTGGATAATGTGAATCTGACGCTTAAAGCGGGCGAGACTCATATCCTGTTGGGCGAAAACGGCGCGGGCAAATCAACTTTAATGAAAATCCTCTCGGGCGCTTATGCGCCCGACGAGGGTGAAGTTTACATCGACGGCAAAAAGGTTGAACATTTTAATCCGCATGTTGCCCAGGAAATGGGTGTCAGCATTATTTATCAGGAATTTAACCTGATTCCATACATGAATGTGGCTCAAAACATTTTTATCGGTCGTTTTCCTAAAAAACGCGGTTTGATCGACCATAAAAAGATGTTTGCGGATGCCACTGAATTGTTGGAAAGTTTAAACATGCATGTGGACCCGCGTGCCCTGATTGTCGATTTAAGTACGGCTCAACAGCAAATGGTTGAGGTTGCCAAAGCCTTATCCATCAAATCTAAAATATTAATCATGGATGAGCCGACTTCTTCCCTGTCTGAGCGGGAAACCGAACAGTTATTTTTAACCATCCACCAGCTTAATGCCAAAGGCATCGGCATCATTTACATTTCACACCGTTTGCAGGAATTGCAGGAAGTGGGCGACCGCATCACTATTTTGCGCGACGGGCAGTATATCGACTGTAAAAATGTTAAAGACGTAACGGTGGATGAACTGGTCAGCATGATGGTCGGTCATGCGGTGGATGAAATGTTCTGCCGCGATTACCAGACGCCCGGTGAAGAATATTTGCGGGTCGAGAACTTAAGCAGCGGCCGGCGTTTGCAAAATGTTAATATCAACCTGCACAGCGGTGAAATTGTGGGTCTGGCCGGCCTGGTGGGCGCCGGACGTACCGAATTGGCGCGAGCCATTTTTGGGGTGGATAAATACGACAATGGTGAAATTTTCTTGTTTGGTAAACATATTACCAATCATAGCGCTTCTTCCATGGTTGAAAGCGGCATCAGTTTGATCCCGGAAGATCGTAAAAACCAGGGCCTGGCCTTGATTTTGCCGGTGGCTGAAAATATTGTAGTTTCCAGCCTGAACCGCCTCTTCCCCGGTTTTTTGGTCAGCATGAAATATGTTGAAGACCTGCGCATTGCCACGCCTTCAACAACTCGCCTGGCGCAATTCCTTTCGGGCGGCAACCAGCAAAAAGTGGTTCTGGCAAAATGGCTTTGTACAAAAGCGAAAATATTTATCTTTGATGAACCTACCCGCGGTATCGATGTGGGCGCCAAGGCTGAAATTCACGGTTTTATGAATGAATTGGTCAAAGAAGGCGCAGCCGTTTTAATGATTTCTTCGGAATTGCCGGAAATTATTGGCATGAGTGATCGCATCTATGTCATGCGCGGCGGCAAAATTATGGCAGAAATACCTCATACTGAAGCCTCTCAGGAACGCATCATCGAGTTTGCCATGGGCGCCGATGAAGTCAAGAAGAATAAAAAACAGGCTGAAGCGGTATAGATAAGGGATCATTATGAAGTCGAAAATCTCCTCATTTTTAATGAAAGTACCATCCGCTGCGTGGGTTATTCTTGTGATGATGATAATTTGTACAGTGGCTTCAGATAAATACCTGACTCTGGATAACATTGTCAATATCATTCAACAAAATGCCGTGTTGTTGATTGTTGCCCTGGGCGCCACACTGGTGTTGTTGACCGAAGGCATTGATCTTTCCCTGGGCTCCGTATTAACCCTCTCGGGTGTCACCTGCGTTCTGGTTATGACCACCTTAACCGCCAACGGTACGAGTGACCTGGTGGCCATGTTAGCCGGTGTAATTGTGGGCCTTCTGACCGGTCTGGCAATGGGCGCGCTGACCGGCGGCCTGGTGGCAATTGGCAAAATGCCGCCCTTTATTGCCAGCATGGGTACGATGGGCATTGGTGGCGCGTTGGCTCTGGTATTGGCCAACAGCAGTGCTATTTATGTTGATAACCCGATTTATATGTTCTTTGGTGAAAAACTCGATCTTTATATCAAGGCACCCTTGATGCAGTATTTATCCATGCCCATGTTTATTGCCATTGCGGCTTTTGCGTTGACCTGGGTGGTGCTCTACCATACACCCTTTGGCCGTTATATTATCGCCATTGGCGGCAACGAATCGGGCGCACGCCTGTCGGGCATCAATACGGTGGGTTGGAAATGGATGACTTATATTTTCGCCGGCCTGCTGGCTGCCCTGGGAGGCATTACCCTGGCCTCTCGTTTACAGGCGGCCGACTCCATCGTTGGTGTGGGCTGGGAATTTGATGCCGTTGCCGCAGCTATTCTGGGCGGTACCAGTTTCGCCAAAGGTAAAGGCGGCATTGCCGGTACGGTTCTGGGTGTGCTGGTGATCGGCGTCTCTCGCAATGGGCTGAATGTTATCGGTGTTCCGTCGCTGTGGCAGCCTGCTCTGATCGGTTCGATTATCATCCTGGCGATTGTTTTTGAAATCGTGCTCTCAAGATGGAAGGAAGGTAGAAGATGAGTGTGGCTAATCTTTCTGCGAAGAAACTTATCCCCGAGCTTGACAGATCCTGGATTTCCGGCGCAACACGTTTTATCGTTTTGATCCTGATCAGTATATTGATCACATTTTTGACGCGCAGCCCGGAGCAAGGTTTTGTATTTCTCAACCCGAGCAATATTTTAAACGTCATTCGGAATGCCAGTATCTTAATCATGATTGGCATTGGCGAGACAATCACGTTGACGGCTAAAGATGTAGACCTTTCGGTTGGTTCCATTGTTTCTCTGACCAGTGTAGTAGCCGCCATTATGATGAATAAAATGGGCTTAAGTGTGCCGTTGGCGATCTTTACCGCCCTGGCCATTGGGGCCACCCTGGGCCTGATTAATGGCCTGTTAATCACTTATGTCGGCTTACCGCCTTTTATTGCCACTTACGGCATGTTGTGGGTACTCTTCGGTTTTGCCTACCTGATTTTGCAAGGTGCGGTGGTTTACGGTTTTCCCGACGCTTTCCGCGTTATCGGTAATGGCAATTTATTTGGCATCCCGATGCCGATTGTGGTCATGGCCGTCACCTTTGTAATAGCGTACGTTTTGTTGACACAAACCACTTTGGGCCGCCGTTTTTTTGCCACGGGCGCCAACCCCGAAGCAGCACGCATGTCGGGTATTAAAGTAAATCGCATCATCATAATTGCATATGTCATCAGCGGTTTTATGGCTGCACTGGCCGGACTGGTTTTAATCGCTTATACCAACGGTTCTGAAGCAAAAATTGGCGATAGTTATTTACTGCCGGTTATGGCTGTGGTTGTCATGGGCGGCACCAGTTTATCGGGCGGTCAGGGTACCCTTTTTGGTACGTTGATTGCGGCCTTGATTATGGCGGTGATTAATAACGGTATGAATATTCTGGCCATTCCTGCCATCTGGCAGCAACTGGTAGTAGGTGTCTTGATTATCGGCACCGTTTTGGTTGATCAAATCCTGCGTAGACGAGGTTCGTAAATATTAGTGGTACATCGGAGACTTTACGCCTTGAAAGGAGGTGTTTACCACCCGGATTTTGTGTGCAAACTTTGTTGGAGTAAGTTTCTTAATAGCAACTACTATTTTGGAGGATAAGGATAATGACTAAGAAGTCTCTTACGATTTTGATGGTTATGACAATGGTTATGGCGATTCTCGCCGGTTGTGCCCCCGCTGCAACACCAACTGCTGCTCCTGCCGCTCCTGCTGCTCCTGCTGCAACCGAAGCTGTTGCTGCACCTGCTGCTGCTACCGAAGCACCTGCCGCTGCTGCTCCCGCTGCAGAAGTTATTATGAAAGGCTCCAATCCTGGTAACCCCGTTTACGATTTTAATCCTCAGGTAAAAGCCAACAAACCCTATAATATTGCGATCATCGTGAAATCGCAGGCCGCCCCTGTTTGGGAATCGCATTTGATTGCGGCTGCCAAAGCAGGCAAAGACATGGGTGTAAACATTCTGCCCTACGCTCCGACCAAAGCTGACAACGTAGCCGAACAGAAAGCCATGTTGGAAGATGTCGCCACCAAAGGCGTAGATTGTGTCGTGCTGGCCCCCGCCAACTCCAATGCCGTGCAAGGCCCCGTGGCTTCACTGGTTGCCAAAGGCATCCCTGTGGTTTACGATAACACTCAGGGCGCCGGCGATGACTATCTCTCCTTCGTGGGTGTTGATAGCGTTCAGGCCGGTGAAGTAATTGGTAAAACCGTTGCCGAATTGATGAAGGGTCAGGGTAAACTGCTTATCCTCGAAGGTGTTCCCGGACAGCAGACTTCCGATGATCGTATCAAGGGTATCAAATCCGTTTTGGATAAAGATTACACCGGCATTACCTACAAATCCATCTCAGCGCACTGGATGTTCGATGAAGGCCGTAAAGTGGCCGAAGACACCCTGCAGAGCTGGCCCGATCTGGGCGGTATTGTGGGCGTTGGCGGTAACAGTGCCGAAGGCGCTGCCGAAGCTGTAGACGCCGCCGGTCTGACCGGTAAGGTGATCGTTGGTGCATTCGATGTGCAGTCGCCGACTGTCAAAGCCATGAAGGAAGGCAAAGAAGCCTTCACCATTTCACAGGGCGTTTATGAACAGGCTTATTATTCCGTGGCCGCCTGCGTTATGGCTCTGAATGGTCAGCAGCCCCCGCGCGAAATTCGCACCCCCATCAAAGTTGTGATGGCCGCCGAAGTTGACAAATACGATGAATCACCCGAAGTATTAAAACTGCGCTAGTCTTAAATAAATATTAGTAGTAGATGAATTTTCAGACCTGGCAGATTAAAACAAATTTGCCCGCATTCAAGATAAAATAATCTGCCAGGCCTGGCTTTGTAAAGGAAAACGTATCATGAAACTGATTAAACCCAAAGAAAACCCGAGTGTCCCAACCCCCGACCATACCGATGTAACTTCTCAAGAAATTGCCGGTGAAATGATCGGTGCAAAATCCTGTGTTGTAAAGCTGGGTCTCTATCAGCCCGGTGGCAGTTCCATTTTTCATGTACATGAAAAACAGGAACACGTCTTTTATATTCTTGAAGGCGCTTTAACCCTGGTGGACGGAAATAAAAATGAAATAACGGCACATGCCGGTGAAGCTTTATATGTACCGGCCGGTGAAGAACACGCAGCTTTTAATCGTACTCCCGAAAAAATTGTTTATCTGGCTGTTACCGCTCCTATTCCTTAATCGGAATAGATCCTGTTTTTATTTGAAAAAGATTCGTTTATCCCCTGTCATGACGCTCTTGCAGCCGGCAGATTGGCAGGGATAATATTCTCTGGTGAGAATAAAGATTATTGTTACTCAGGCTGGAATTTACCGGTGATAAAACATCTTAAAAAGCTTTTTTATTGTGTTTCGATTGTATGATAATACGAATTTGTGGCATCAGGTATTAATATTAATGGATCGAAAGGCTATAATTATCTTGTAGGAATTTTTTACCCATTTGGAAAGGGTATGAAAAGTCGGACCCGGTTATGAGGTTAACTTCCTTACAGAAGTATGAAGTTTTGTTTTATCAGGTACAAAAAATTAATTATCAGGTGTGATTAAATCTCTAATCTGGAAAAGGGATATTTTTATGGCAAATATTGGATCTCAATACCGAACCATGCAAGAGATTGTCTACGAGACAATCAAAGATCGAATTCTGAAAGGTCAGTATGCCCCGGGGCAGCGGTTGATTACCAATGACCTGGCAACTGAATTGGGGGTAAGCAGAATGCCGGTTCGGGAGGCTTTACAGCGTTTGGATGCTGCAACAGGCCTGGTAACACTTATCCCTCATAAAGGTGCAGTCGTAAACGACTCCTCTTCTGAAGAAGACTTGCTCGAAATCTTTCATATCCGGGCTGTGTTGGAAGGTCTGGCTGCTCGCCTGGCTTGCCCGACGATCACCGAAGAACAGATCGCGCAGTTGGTGGCTATTAATGAAAAGGTTTTAACGCTTGAGAATACCGTTGATGAAGAACATTTTCAAGACCTTAACCTTGAGTTTCACTCCACAATCTGGGGAATGACCCATTCTCCCCGGCTGGTTGGAATGTTAAAGTCTTTATATGACGCCAGCCGCGGTTATCGATATATCAGTGTTAAATTACCCGGACGTTTGGATGAAATCGTGCATGAACACAGTGATATTATTGCGGCTTTTCGTTCCAAAGATCCCAATAATGTTGAAGTGGTAGTTAATAATCATTATCAACATACGCTGGAGTGGTTAATCCGTTCCATACAAGATAAAAAACAAAAATAACAATATCAACAGGAAACTTATTTTTAGAATAAGTCTGTTTTAAACAACTGGCAGGCTCAGGATTTTCTGACAATTTACTGAAAAAAACATGGTTCGGGTATTTACCCGATGCCCTGGTTTATTGTTTCAATTTTTTAAAATAACAATTTTCAAAAATGTTTATTATGCATATGGAGAGGTAAAAAATGGCTGATAAAAGCAAACCGATTATTGTAGGCGCCGATCAAAACGGATGGAAATTAAAAGATACATTACGCGATTATTTAATTAGTAAAGGTTATTCCGTGATCGATATGGGCGTCAACTCGGATGAACCGGTTTTGTATCCCGAAGTGGCCGTGAAATTGTCTGAAAAAATCCGTGACGGTGTTTCGGATCGCGGCATTCTGGTTTGCGGCACCGGCGCCGGAATGGCGATTGTTGCCAACAAAGTGCCGGGTGTGCGCGCCGTTTGCATTCATGATGGTTACACCGCCGAACGCGCCCGCGCCAGCAATGATGCGCAGGTCGTCACCCTGGGCAGCCAGGTGATCGGCCCCAGCACCGCAAAAAAGATGATTGATATCTGGTTGGAGAGTGAATTTGAAGGCGGACGTTCTTTGCCTAAAGTGAACATGATTAAAGAAATGGACAATAAACGATAACATCGAGGTTAACATGAACCTGAAGGGCCAATCTTTTTCTGCCCATGATAAGTGGGTCGGTCATCTCTGTCTACTTGGTTCTGCGCTGCTCATGGGGTCAGCTTATGTGGGGGCGAAGCTGGCTTTGCAAGGGGTTGGCCCTTTAGCAACGGCTTTTTTACGCTTTTTAATCGCCTGTATTATCACCTGGCCGGTCTTGTTTTTTACACATGGTGTCCAACCCATTCGTAAAGAACATATCATTTATTTTATCGGCCACGGTTTATTCCAGACAACCATTTATTTTTCACTGCAATATGTGGCGCTCAGATATACTACGGCCAATAACACAGCCTTAATCGTCAATACCCGCCCGATCTTTCTGGCGCTGCTGGCGATGATCTTTTTTAAAGAGCGTTTCAGTTTTGTTCAGTGGATTGCATTTTTCCTTTCCTTTATCGGGGTACTGGTGATTTTGTACGATCCGGCCGCATCTTATATGCCGGGGCATTTATTTGGCGATTTTTTAATCGTATTAAACGCTTTGAGCGGTGCTCTGGGTGTTTTATTTGGCAAACGCCTGTTGAAGGAATATAAACCTTTCACCATTCTGGTTTACCAGATCACCATTGGCATGTTGGGACTGCTGCCAATGGCGCTGATTGAATCGGGTGGACAAATTGCATTAAACCAGGTTTCCTGGGGGCCGATTATCTTTCTGGCTGTTTTTTCAACGGCTATTGCCCAAAGCCTGTTTAACTGGGGATTATCCAGGTTATCGGTTTCAAGCTCAGCGGTTTATTTCTTTATCATACCGGCGATTAATTTGATTCTGGCTCATTTTATGTTTGGTGAACCGATTACTGTGTTTTTGTTGATTGGCGGCGGTTTAATTATTGCCGGCATGTATGGCATTAATCATAAAAACAACACGGATGAGCAGGTCGAACTTATTAATAAAACATATGAATAAAAATTTACAGGAAACTGGAAATGATTAATTATTCTTTTCCTAAACAATTGCAGGTGTGTTTTGAACACGATATCGTTGAAGGCACATTTGCAAAAGGAACACAGGTTAACCTGACCAATTTACAACAGCGATACCCGCAAGAAGCGGCGGCGGATTTAAATACGGTGCTGCAGAGTGCTTATCGTAAGGGGCTGCTTGATAAACGCAGTGAGGATCGTTTTGAAATTCTGGGAGAACGTCAGGCTGAGATCATCAGTGTCTTTCAACATGCCGCCAAATCGGGTTTTTCGCCCAAATCGATTGTGAGAGCCGTTGAAGTCGTGCCGGCCAGCGCGGCCGTCGCGTTAAAATTACACCTGCCTGAAGGGGAGCCTGTTTTTTGCCAGACGCGTACACGCCTGGTAAACGATGAGGTGATTGCCAACCAGAATAATTATATTCCCATTGAGGTTTGCCCCGGCCTTGAAACGGTAGACCTGACGCATACCTCTTTTCAAACCACGCTTGAACAAGTTTTTCATGCCGTGGTGGCTCATATTGAAGAGCATTTTGAGATACGTCCTGCGAATGATGAGGATGCAACCATTCTCGGTCTACAACCCGGATCGGATATCTTAATCGTGCAGCGGCTGTCATTAAGTCATACACGCATGCCGCTGGTGTGGGCCGATATCCATGTGCGCAGCGATCGTTATTTTTATGTTAAAGAGCTCTGGCCCGAAGCCGCCAGCCTATTGGAAAATAAATGAGGTACAGCATGAAAATAGTTGTGATTGCCACGCTGGATACCAAGGGAGAAGAAGCCGCTTTTATTCGTGATGAAATTATCCATAAAGGCTTTACGCCCCTGGTGCTTGACCCCGGTTCGACGGGGATTCCGATGATTAAGGCGGATATCAGTCGTGAAGAAATTGCCCTGGCAGGGGGTGAAAGCCTGCCGGCGCTGTTGGCGCGAAACGATAAGGCTTACGTTCAGCAAGCCATGATTAACGGTTTGATTAATGTGGTTTCGAAACTTTATTCTCAAGGTCAATTGGACGGCATTATTTCCGTGGGCGGCGGACAGGGTACGGCGATAGCGACGGCTGCCATGCGCGTGCTGCCTGTGGGCATTCCCAAAGTGATGGTTTCAACGGTTGCATCGGGTAAAACCACTTTTGGCCCCTATGTCGGCACCAAAGATATCACCATGATCCATTCGGTGGCGGATATTGCCGGGTTAAACTTTATCACCCGCAAAATCATAGCCCAAGCAACCGCGGCAGTCATGGCAATGGCCGATGTAAAAATCGGCGAACATGAAAAACGCGAACTGGTTGCCATGACTCAGGCCGGTGTAACCACGCCGGGGGTAATGGAAATTAAACGGCTGTTGGAAGAAAAGAACTTTGAAGTGGTCATTTTTCACTGTAATGGCATTGGCGGACAGGCCATGGAAGAATTAATTCGTGAAGGGGTCATTCAGGGTGTGATCGATTATTCACCGCATGAAATTATTGACCTGCTGTGTAATGGGTTAATGCCGGCTCTGCCGGGGCGTATGACGGCTGCCGGTGAAATGGGAATTCCACAGATCATCGGCCCGGGCTGTGCCGATATGCGCCTGCACACCTGGGATTCGATTCCGCCCGAGTTAAAAGATCGCCCTTACGTGCGTCATACCCCCACGCACACCCATTTTCGAACGACTTATGAAGAAATGAGCGCGGTGGCGCATTATATCAGCGAGCACGTCAACGCCGGGCATGGGCCGCGAGCGGTAATTGCCCCGCTGCAGGGATACAGCATGATGAACCGCGCCGGGATGCCGCTTTATGACGCGGCTGCCAATCGCGGTTATGTGGACACCCTTAAAAAAGAATTAAATGCGGATGTGCGCCTGGTTGAAATAGACGCACATATTAACGACCCGGCCTGCGCACAAGCAACCGTGGATTTGTTTATGCAATTGCGGGCGAGCAAGATTAACTGAGACTTCCCCCCTCCATTTATACACTTGCTTGCAAAATAAACCGGTCGGATTCCCATGCTGGAATCCTGATCGGTTTATTTGATTTTGTTATTAAGATTCTCACTTGATGTTAATATGGTCTGATATAATTAGCCAAATTTCCTCTAATTTATAAAAAAAAGGCTTCATCGATGAAAATATTCCAAAATATTCGAGTGGGTGGTAAGTTGACCGGCAGCTTCCTTCTGGTCGTCATTGTGCTTGCTTTTGGGTCGGTAGCCGGCTTAATCAGCATGTGGTCCATTAATCACAACAACCAAACCTTGTATAACGAACGGGTGGTTCCGCTTCAAATTTTGGGCACCGTTAATGAACATCTAAATGGCATTCCGGGGGATGTTTATAAATATTTAACCGTACCCAAAACGGACGTTCAAACGAGCGTGGTGAAAAGTGAACCGGCGCGTTGCACCAGTTGCCATAATGAACAGGCGGTCAGCCCGGATCACGGTGATGCAAGCCTGACTACATCCGGTCCGAAGGTTTGCACAACCTGCCATGAAGACGAAGTGAATTCACTGACTCACGGTCACGAAGGCAGTAAATCCATTCAGGCCACTACCGAATGTGCGGCATGCCATTCCAAAGATGTGATTCAGCGCCAGTTGGGTGAAACTGAAACCGTGATCACGGCTGAAATTGAGGCGATCAATCGCCAGTTGGCACTTTATCATTCTTTGAACCTGACTTTAACCCCCGAAGAAGATAAAAAATTGGCTGAATTTGAAACAAACTGGACTGCCAATCAAACGGCGCTCGAAAAAATCGTTTCACTTTCTAAATCGGGTAATGAACGCGAAGCATTACATGAGCTGATTGGCGGCGAAGCCAACCAGACACATCTTGCAGCAGAAAAGTCCATTCAAGAATTGATCGCTTTACAAAAAGACCTGGCGCAATCGGCTCAGATCGAAAGCGGCATTACTTATAATCAGGGCGTCGGTACGTTGATCATTTCGGGCGTGATTGGCGTTTTATTGGCAATCGCCCTGGCAATGGTATTAAGCGCCAGTGTGGTAAAGCCGCTTAATCGTTTAACCCGCACTTCACAGCAGATTGCCGAATATAACCTGAATGAATTATCCGCTGAAATGAAAGCCCTGGCGCGCGGTGATTTAACCCGCACGGTTGATATTAACACGATTTCGACCGATGTTTCGTCAAATGATGAAATCGGGCAACTGGCTCAGGCTTTTAACAACATGCTTTTAAAACTTCAAGAGATCGGTTCGTCGTTTTCGGAAATGACGGGCGGTCTGCGAAACCTGGTCTCCCAGGTTTCGGAACATGCCGGGGACCTTTCACAGGCATCCGACCAGATGGTCGTTTCAGCGGAAGAAAGCAAGGTGTCTACATCACAAATTTCAAATACCTTGCAGCAAATGGCGGCGGGTACTTCGCAGCAAATTAACCAGTTAAACACGGCTGTCGGCTCGGTTGAACAATCCAATCAGGCGATTACACAGGTGTCCAACGGTGCACGGGAGCAGGAAAAAGCAATTCGCTCTGCATCCAATTTTACATCGCAGATCAGCACGGCCATTCGCAACGTGGGTGAAATTGCCCACACGCTGGTGAAAAACATGCGGCAATCTTTGCAGGCGACCCAGGCCAGTACACAAACGGTGGATGAAACCATCCACAGCATGCAGCGCATTCAAACCAGTGTTAATTATTCATCTCAAAAGGTGGCCGAGATGGGTGCACGTTCGGAGCGGATTGGCACCATTATTTCAACCATTGATGAAATCGCCTCGCAAACCAATTTGCTGGCTTTAAATGCCGCGATTGAAGCTGCGCGGGCAGGCGAACATGGTAAAGGTTTTGCTGTGGTTGCCAGTGAGGTACGTAAGCTGGCCGAAAGCTCAACCCGCGCCACCAAAGAAATTTCCGACCTGGTTGGAGATATTCAAAAAACGGTCGGTGAAGTGGTGCTGGCCATGAATGACAACGCCTCGGAAGTGGAACACGGCGTTAAATTAACCAGTGAAGCCGGTCAGGCGATGGGGGGGATGTTGCAGGCCGCTCAACTGGGTGAAAGATCCGGCAATGAGATTGCCGGAATATTGGAAAAGATGATCAGTCTGGCCGAAGCGCTGGATGAAGCCATGGAGGCGGTAAATGCCGTGGTGACAACCAACCGGAGCGCCACGGATGCAATGATCGAGAAATCAAATGATGTTAATCTCGCATTTGAAAATATATCCAGTATCAGTGAGGAAAACAGCGCCTCGGTTGAAGAGATTAATGCTTCGGCTGAAGATGTTAATGCTCAAATGAATGAAGTGGCCTCTTCGGCGCAAAACCTGGCTGAAATGGCGCGTGGGTTAAAACAACTGGTCTCTCAGTTTGAACTGCATAAATCAAACAGCTCTGCGGTGAAAAAATCAAACGCTGCAATAGACGCAGGTGAAAAACGTCAAGCGGGCCGTGTATTCCTGCAATACGCCACTTTCCCGTTGATTGTCATCTGTGTGGTGGTGATTGGCGGCGTTTTGTGGAATAAATTCAGCGTTCCAGCCGGCGACCTTTTGGAAACAGCCCCTGTTGAACCTGTGGCGGCTGTTGTCACAGAAATGGCTTTGCCTACCCCCGAACCGACTGTTATGCTGACGCCCGCTGCGGCAGATGAGTCATCGGTAAAAATTACCGTTCCATCGATTCTGGATTCTTGCGGCGGGTCGGGAAACTGCCCGGTTGATATGACCGATGACATTCCTTTCTTTTCCAAATGGGCAGTCTCGGCGCACGCCGACCTGAATGCCGAAGCTTTTACGCACTGGAATGATTCTGAAACCGCCAATGTTCCGGTAGAGTGCGCCAAATGTCACAGCACATACGGTTTTCAAGATTTCCTGGGCGCTGACGGCAGCGCGCCCGCCAAGGTGGATCAACCCGCAAAACTCGGCAGCGTGATTACCTGTACGGCCTGTCATAACCAGGCAGCCGGCAAGTTAACCGCAGCCGTTTTTCCATCCGGCGCCGAAATTAAAGACCTGGGAGCTGAAGCACGTTGTATTAGCTGCCACCAGGGACGTTCTTCCAAAAACGGAGTTGACGCAGCCATTCAAAAAGTGCAGGCGACCGATCTTGATAAACCTTCGGCAGACCTGGCTTTTGTAAATATCCATTATGCGGCGGCTGCCGCCACTTTATACGGCAGTGAGGTTAAAGGCGGTTATGAATATCCCGGTAAAATTTATGCCGGTCCGTTGAGCCACACGGCCAATTACGACACCTGTGTTTCCTGTCACAACCCGCATTCGCTGGAAGTGAACGTTAATACCTGCACAACCTGTCATAAGAATGTCAGCAATGCCAGTCAATTGGTAAACATTCGGGCGACAGCCGATTTAACCGATTATGACGGCGATGGTAATATTAACGAAGGTATTGCCTTTGAAATTAAAGGCATGCAGGAAAAGTTAATCACGGCCCTGCAAACCTATGCCTCCGAGGTGGCTGAAACCCCAATTGTTTATTCGCCCGAAAGCCATCCATATTTCTTTGTCGACCTTAACCAAAACGGGCAGGCGGATGAAGATGAAATAAACTCAAAAAATGCGTATAAAACCTGGACACCGCGTTTGTTAATGGCTGCGTATAACTATCAGATGGTGGTCAAAGATCCGGGCGCATTTGCCCATAACCCCAAATATGCACTTCAACTGTTGTATGATTCAACAGCCGATCTCAACAGCAAATTAACAAAACCGGTGGACCTTTCAAAGACCGTGCGTTAATAACAGTTAAAATAAATTTTACCGCCATATACACAGACGCAAGGCTTTTAAGGTGTATATGGCGGTGTGTTTTAACTGAATAATCCTGACCATTCAAATATTAAAAAAAGGCGGGCAAAGGATTGAATCAAAAGACTTCTTGGTTTCGGGTTTTGCCGGTTATTTTTTGAACGAGGGTTAAATGTTAAGGAGCAAAACAGGCGGGTCAAGCGCACTATTTTGCTCCTTAATGTTGCCTGTTCCGGATATTTCACATGGAAGAAGACGGCTTAGATCCGGAAAGGAAGAAAATCGGATTTATTTGTTCGCCAGAATGGCCTGTTGAAGTTCAACGTGTGTTTTGGCGTATTCATCAATGGAAACGCCTTTTTGCAAGGCATCCCAGGCTTGCAGCAGGGCAGCCGCACCGGCGCCGGGCCCCATGGGGTGCGAGAAAACGGCACGGCCGGGCACGATGGCAAAATCCTTGCTGTTAAAAAGCTCAAACATGGTCTTAAACGAACCGGCCCACTGGCTGCCGCCCGGTACGGGCAGGCTGGGGCGCAGATGACCCATCGGTTCGACACAGGCCTGGTATGAGGTGAGCACATCCATGACCGAGGTGTGCATGCGTTCGCCAAGGCCCTGGTAAATCTGGGCGTCATACCCGGCCAGGCGTTGCAGTTTGGCAACCACACGTAAATGCACGCCAAAACGACGTTTCTGTGTGAAGGGCGCAATGAAATCGAAGTGCGAGAAGAGCGGAATCTGGCCTTTTTTGCCCAGCACGCGCACGATGCTTAAACCGGTGGTCAGGCCGTTGATCATCACGGCGTTAACGTGTTTGAGCTGCGCCATTTCATACAGTTCAAACATACGATCGACTTCGTCGGTGATGTTGGCTAGGTACATTTTCTTTTTGCCGGTTTCTTTTTCGGCTTTCAGGCGATAATTTCCCAGCAGGGTCATACGTTTTTCAGTGGGGTTGGCCGGAGTGTCGCAAAGCAGCTCGTCGTCTTTGGCGATATCCAAACCACCCAGCCAGGCTTTATAACCCAACTCGGCAAAGGGCTCGGAAGGCAGACCGATATTGGGTTTGATCACACCCAGAGTCAGCGGGCGATCATAAACCCCCAACATTTCACGAATGCCTTCGGTGCCAAAACGCGGGCCTTCAAACTGCGCCAGGTAT
Source organism: Anaerolineae bacterium (assembly GCA_021287005.1). Taxonomy (GTDB): domain Bacteria; phylum Chloroflexota; class Anaerolineae; order Anaerolineales; family Anaerolineaceae; genus JAJTBH01. Next base: position 3,099 of record JAJTBH010000013.1, on the reverse strand, counting down.
GAATCGGGAAAATGTACGTCCATCAATTTGATGGTTTTCATGCCGTGTGAGTGAAAAGCGCCTTCGCCGCATAAAGCCGTCATCAGGTTGGGAATACGCGCGCCGAAATTATGATGCGGATACGCAATTTTGACCCACCAACCTTTGAGCGATTCCTGTTCTTCGCCGGGGTTTTCTTCATCCACGAACAATTCACTGTGGGTGTTACGTTCCACTGAAATGATTTTCGAGGCAAATTGTTCGCGAAAATCTTCATCCACGTCCACGCGTTTCCACTGGGCGGTGGATTGTTCCTGGCAGAGGTGAGCGGCTATTTCGTAGGGGTTTTCATCGGTCTCAAAATAATATTCCAGGGTGATGTAATCATCCGGGTTGATGTTGTAACTTTCGGCATAAAACTTGCGGAAGGGACTGTTTTCGGGTAAGGGAATAGTCATGCAGACTCCTTATTATTCGGGAATGGGATAAACCGGCACATTCAGTTCGGTGATGTCGTGCGTCATCAACACAAAATCGGCGCGGCTGACCACTTTTTCCATACTGTACCACAATTCAACAAAATTGCTGAAACGTCCCGGCGGGGTAAGCGGCCAACCGTGTTTTTTGTCAGGTTGCAGGTTTTCACGGCATAACATCAGGTCGCCAACAATCCAATAATCACCTTTGGCGGTGTTAATCGAAACGGAAATGTGACCGGGGCTGTGCCCGGGGGTGGGCACTATGGTAATGCCTTCAAATACTTCCTGTTCGCCGGAGATCAATTCGAAAGCGCAGCCTTTAAAGGGTGGCACCAGGCCTGCTTTTTCATGTTCGTAGGAGGCCCAATAGGGCGGAATGGGATTTGTGGCGAAATCATACTCAACATCGCTGGTGATATAACGCGCCTTTTTGAATTCCTTCATGTTGTAACAGTGGTCCCAATGTAGATGGGTGAAGATTATGGCTTCAATCTCATCTGTGGAAACGCCCATTTTTGCCAGTTGTTCGTGAACGGCCGTACCGGGATCCTGGCGGCCTTCATGATGGAATTTCTGGGAAATTTCCGTACTGGCCATACCGGTATCTACCAGGTATTTATGCCCGCCGCCTTCAATCAGCCAGGCAAAAACCGGGTGCTGCAAAATGGTGCCCAGGCCGTCGCGGAAGGTAGCATAAAGACCCTTATCCAGATACTGCCAACCGGTCAGAATGGGTTTGATGGTGTACTCAATTGTCATGCTTTCACCTCGTAAAAATATCTGACTCTTGCAGGGTTAATTTATCGGTCGTGTTTATTGGCCGGTAATTCAGAAGCTTTGCGCTGCAACAGGGCAGCGGCGGTTTCGCTGTCGGTTACCAGGCCGGTAATCACGCCGTTGTTAACTAATGCGTATAGAATATCGATTTTATTGGGGCCGCCCGCCACAATGATCCGTTCCGGAATGGATTTATACTGCTCCAGACTGAGGGCAATCACCTTGTCTTTAAATTCGGTTTCACATTCGGCTCCATTGTGATTGATGAAACGGCCAAAAAGCGAGCCGAGCGCGCCTTGCGCTTCAAGGTAGGCCATTTCAGTTTCAGCCAGATAACCGGCGCGGTGCAGGGTGGAGTTAAACGGTTGGATGGGCCCCACGCCGCAAATAGCCACCTGGCAGTTGGCCGCCATGTTGATGGCCTGTTTAATCACATTTTGTTTCATTAAAAGTAAAGCGGTTTCGGGCTGGTCAACGATGATTGGCGCGGGAATTTGCACACAGATTGCCTTGAGTTTTTCGGCGGCAGTTAAAGAAACTGTGTGCGCTGAGATGGATTCGGTAATGGTGCCGATGCTTCCGGCCAGTTCAACGATGTTTTTAATACGTCCGCTCTGGGCAGGAATATCTTCCACCAGGTAGGACATGGTTTTTCCCCAGGTGATGGCCAGGTGGGTGTCTTCTTCCAGGTCCTGAAAGAGCACAGCCCCGGCTTTGCCAATGACCTGGCGGGTTTCTTCCAGGCCGGCGCCGGCGGGCAGCGGAGCAATGATGACCCGTTTGAGGTTAAAAACCTGCTCCAGGCGAATGGCCTGGCTTTCAAAACCAATATCCGGATCATTAATTTGCAGGGTGATTAAACCTTTATCGCGCGCCTCACTGATATAACGTGAGACTTTAAAACGCGAGATATCCAACCGGCGGGCAATCTCCTGGATGTCGACGCCCTCAATATAATAAAGATAACAACTTCTTAACATCAGGCTTTTATGGGATAGTCTGCTCATTTTATTATCCGCCGGAAGTGCACATATGCTCATATGTGTAAAGCTTGCTCATATGAGCATATTGTAGCACGGAGCAAAAGTTGAGTCAATTGGCGTCTTTAAAAAAACTAATTTTTTGTTCGGAAAAAGATTTCCTTTTAGCATTGATAAAATGGCGTGAAATGAAAGGAAATGGAGATTAATGATTAAGATTTATAATTAAAACATGCGAAGATTTTTTGCCTGTCTGCTGCTGCTTTTAATAAACGCTGCCTGTCAGCCCCGTGATTGCGCCCGGGCGGGGCAGCAGCGTGTTTCCGAACAAGACGGCATGGTGCAAATGTGCGTGCCGGCGGGCGAATTTATCAGCGGGGAAAAAGGCGAAACGCAGACCAGAATCTATCTGGATGCCTTCTGGATGGACCGCACCGAAGTGACGAATGCCATGTTTGCACGCTGTGTGGAAGCCGGGGTCTGTCACCCGCGTACCTATTCACCTTATTTATGGGGAGTAAAATCCAACACACGCCCTGATTATTTCAGCAACCCGGTTTATGCCGAATATCCCGTGATCATGCTGGAAGGCGGAGATGCGGATGCTTATTGCCAGTGGGTGGGGCGGCGTTTGCCGGAGGGGCTTGAATGGGAAAAAGCGGCGCGTGGTGAGGATGGACGCACCTACCCCTGGGGGGAAGATATTAATTGTGAACGGGCAAACTACGGCACATGCAGCGATGATACCGCCTCCGCTGATTCTTACCCGGAGGGTGCTTCGCCTTATGGGATCTTAAACATGGCCGGCAACCTGGAAGAATGGACGGCCGAATGGTATAACCCGCAGGACGGCTCGGCCATGACGGAAGCGGAAGCCGGTGCTT
>JAJTBH010000012.1 GCA_021287005.1 Anaerolineae bacterium | reverse complement strand
GAAATTTTTATATTTCCAAACGAAGGCTTTTTTATTTAAGCACCCCCTCTTTCCGAAACCATTACCGAATCATATACCGGTTTAATGATAATTTACGTTTGTCTTGTTCGGGGAGGACATATGTTCCATTTATCCAAAAAAACCAATCGGTTCTTCTATCTTTCATTTAACATTATTTTATTAATCAGCCTGTTGTTTCCTGCAGGCAGCACGGTTTCAGCAGCCGCTCTGATGCCGCCCAAAGAATCTGCTCCGGTTTCCGCTCAAATCGACGAGACGCAGGAAGTCACCGAGGCGCCCGCCGAGACGCCGGTACCAACGCAAGAGGTGACTGCCACCGGGGAGCCCGCCGCAGCGACGGAGACCGAAGTGACTGAAACCCAACCGGCAGCCACTGAAGTCACCGAAACGGCTATACCTGACACGGCAACCCCCGTGCCGCCCACAAACACACCGGTTCAATACACTCTAAATGTCACCCTGTCCGGGGATGGGTCTGTTGTGTTTGACCCGCCGGGTGGGGTTTATACCGCCGGAACGACCGTAACCATCACAGCCAGCGCCGCAGCCAATTACGCCTTTAATACCTGGTCCGGGGATGTCAATGGCACCGAAAATCCACTCATCGTAAATATGGATGGTAATAAATCGATCACCGCCACCTTTACGAAAAAAGTCTTAAAACTTCTGGAAGCCAACACAGAGTCTACCTGTTCCGGCACACTGGCAAACATTGTTGCCAGCGCAGATGCTTATATGAACAGCGGCAATACAAAAGGAGCTTATAACTACGGCGGCGCTACCACCCGCCAGATGAATCCCTACTATAAATCAGGCAGCACCACCAACGAACAATTCCGGGGTGCATTAATTAAATGGGATCTTTCCAGCATACCCGCAGGCGCCACGATAACCGCTGCCAGTATGTCATATTATGTTACAGACGCCGCCACAACTTATGCCTACAGCCTGTATCAGTTGAGACGCGCCTGGGTGGAAGGGACTAATGATGGAACTGCCGGCACGGGAGCCTCCTGGAATTATTATGGCGCCGGTACGGGAAGTTGGGCTGCAACCGGAGCACAGGATACATCCAGCGACCGGTATGACATCAACCTGTGGGACGCAAACACTTCCACTTTTGCGGCAACCGGAAATGTCACAATAGATTTAAACTCAAGCGGTGTAGCAGTTATCCAGAGCTGGCTTAACAACAGTGCCGGTAATTATGGCATTACCATCCAGAATTATTCCGGAACAGCCGCAGACAATCTGGCTTTTGCTTCCAGAGAAAATACCTCTTACACCAAACCCACACTAAATGTCTGCTACAACACCAATCCAACCATTTCCACCAGCGGGTCACTCTCTGCTTTCTCGGCCCCTCCGGGAACCGCCTCTGCGCCCCAAACTTACACGGTTTCTGCCAGTTACCTGAGCGACAACCTTACCATAAACGCTCCAAACGGGTTCCAGATATCGAGCGATGGATCGACCTATTCTTCCAGCCTGACGCTTGCACCTTCGGGCGGAACCATCAACGTTACCACTATTTATGTCAAGTTATTTAATGCAGTTGAAGGATCCTTTAGCGGCAGCATCACTCATACCAGCAGCGGGGCTGTCGAAAAAGATATGCCCGTCAGTGGTACGGTTGCCCCCTATTACAACCTGACGGTCAACGCTCCCAACGGAGCAGTAGCTTTTAGTCCGGCCGGCGGAAGTTATATCAGTGGCACTGTGGTCACTCTAACGGCTACAGCCAATAATGGATATGTCTTTAATGGCTGGTCAGGGGATATTTCGGGCAGCAGCAACCCCACTACCATCACGATGACAGGTAATAAGACGGTTAATGCCAGTTTTGTTGCCGCCAACTGTAATACGGTAAACAAGGAAGCCATCGACGATACTTATCTGAGCGGCGCTAATACAAGCAACAACTATGGCATAACAACCACTCTAAAAATCACCAATAATAACAATGGCACCAAACGCGGCAGTCTGTGGAAATGGGATGTCAGCGATATTCCAGTAGGGGCTACCATTTCATCTGCAAGTATTTCAATTTATGTCAGCACTTCATCCACCCAGACCTATAACCTGTATAACATGCGCCGTGCGTGGCTTGAAGGTACTGAAAACAGTGCCAGCACCAAAAAAGATGGCGCTTCCTGGCTCACTTATAACGGTACAAATACCTGGGGTACGGAAGGAGCAACTAATATTACAACTGACCGTTATGATACTAACCTGTGGGAAGCCGGAACCTCATCCTTCTCTTCCGCCGTCAGTAGTACGGTTAACTTAAACGCAGCCGGCATTGCCGCAGTTCAAAGCTGGGTGAATAATCCGGCTGTTAACTACGGCGTCACCGCCCAGAATTATTCTTCCACCACAGGCAGTGATGATCTGCAATATGCTTCCTCAGAAAACACCAGCAACAGCGGGCCAACGCTCAATATTACTTATTGTGTTGCCAGCAACACCCCCACCATAACGGTCAGCGGGACGCTCAACACCTTCACCGGCGCTGCCGGGGCTTATTCAAACGAACAATCTTACAATGTGTCGGGTACCAAACTATCAGACAACCTCATTATTAGCAGCAGTTCCGCTAATTTTGAAATATCCACCGCCAGCGGCGGGAGCTTTGGCCCTTCCATTACATTAACGCCCACAGATGGCACAATCGCCTCCACGAGTATTTATGTGCGTTTTAAAGGCGCGTCCGTTGGTTCCTATAATGCCACAATCACCCACACCAGCAGTGGCGCCGCTGAAAAAGACGTTGCTCTCAGCGGGACAGTCGCCAATAGTGCGCCCACTTTAAGTCTTCTCCAACCCACCAGCGGTTCATCGGGAGCTTCCACTTCGCCCACGCTGGCAGTTAAGGCCAACGATGCCGACGTTACGGATACCATCAATGTCTCGTTTTACGGACGCTCAGCCAGTTCCACTTCGGCCGCCAATTTTATGCTGGTTCTCTTCCCCGATATCCAAAACGAGGCTCAATATAACAAAGAAATGCTTAATGCCCAGGCAAACTGGGTTGTAAACAAAAAAACGGACAACAACATCGTTTTTGTTACAACCACCGGCGATACGGTTAATACCTCTTCCAGCAGCACTGAATACGGAAACGCAGATGCCGCCTTTGATGTTCTGGATGCGGGCGGCGTCTGGTATACGGTTTCCACCGGAAATCATGACGTTGCAATGGGCAGCAGCCTCTTTGCCAACTATTTCGGCCCGTCCCGTTATGCCAGCCACCTGTACTCAAACGGTTACTGGTTTGGCGGGTCTTATGACGATTACAACTTTTACTCCCTTTTCAGCGCCGGCGGTATGGACTTCATCCTGATCAACCTGCAATATTCTCCCAGCGATGCCGCAATCAATTGGGCGGATAACCTGTTGAGCACCTACAGCAACCGCCGGGCAATTGTTGAACAGCATGACATGCTTAATGTGGATAATTCCTGGAACAACCAGGCTTCTTACAATGCATTAAGAGACCACAATAACCTTTTCCTGATGCTTTGCGGTCATATGCATGCCGGTAACGATGGTGCCGCTTATGTTGCCGGCAGCGGCACGGACGGGCATACCATCCATGTCGTAGAAGCCGATTACCAGGATTTCAGTAATGGAAATGGTTACCTGCGCCTGTTTGATTTTTCACCGGCAAATGACCAAATTCTTATGACCACTTATTCGCCCTATCAGAGTGTCGGTTCCATTACGACCGATCCCGATCAAAAAACACTTGCCTATGATATGGATGCAAGCGGGGCTTATACATTGATCAGAACGGTGCAGATAACCCCGGGGGCAACCGCCAGCATCACCTGGGGCGGTTTATTAAACAACACACAATACCAGTGGTATGCCGTTGCAGATGACGGCACCAATACCACCACCAGCAGCACCTGGGACTTTACCACCCAACAATCAACCAGCACGCCGCCCACGGTGAGTATTAATCAGGCATCTTCACAATCAGACCCCACCAGTGTTTTCCCCATCAACTTCACGGTTGAATTCAGCGAAGCGGTGAATGACTTTGACAGCAGCGACGTGAACCTGGGCGGCACCGCCCCCGGCACAAAATCGGTCAGTGTCAGCGGCAGCGGCGCAACCTATAACGTGGCTGTCAGTGGTATGATCGGTTCGGGCACCGTAACTGCCAGCATTGCTGCCGGAGTAGCGCATAATGCCAACGGCGATCCCAACCAGGCCAGTACCAGCAGCGATAACCAGGTAACTTATGCTGTTGATACCCAATCTCCTACTGTCACCATCAATCAGGCATCCACCCAATCCGACCCGACCAACACATCTCCGATTAAGTTTACGGTTGTATTCAGCGAAAGCGTGAACGACTTTGACGGCAGTGATGTGACGCTGGGCGGCACCGCTCCCGGCGCAAAATCCGTTGATGTATCCGGCAGCGGCGCCACCTCATTAGCGTTAGTGGCATGACCGGTGGCGGCACGATAACCGCCGGCATTCCCGCCGGGGTTGCACACGATTCATCCGGAAATCCGAATATAGCGGGCACCAGTTCGGATAACCAGGTAACATACGATATCGCTGCCCCCACGGTAACCGTTAACCAGGCGGCTACCCAACCCGATCCTACCAATGCCTCTCCCATTAAATTCACAGTTGTCTTTAATGAACCGGTAAGTGATTTTGGCGCCGGTGATGTATCCTTCGGCGGCAGCAGCGCCCCCGGCACAAAATCTGCCGTGATAACGGACAGCGGTGATCACATGACCTTTAATATCTCCGTCAGCGGCATGACAGGCTCAGGTGATGTTTATGTCAGCATTGACCCTTACACGGTCCATGACGCCGCCGGTAATGGCAATGCCGCCAGCACCAGCAGCGATAATCTGGTATTGTATGACATCAGTGCCCCAACCGTTACCATCAACCAATCCAACTCGCAGGCAGACCCGAGTAAAAACTCTGTTATCAGCTTTACTGTCGCTTTCAGTAAAGCGGTAATCGATTTTACCGGAAGTAATGTAACTCTCAGCGGCAGCGCCGGGGCAACCAGCGCTTCCGTATCCGGCAGCGGCACAAACTACACGGTATCCGTCAGTGGTATGGTTCGGGATGGCACCGTTATCGCCAGCATTCCCGCCGGAGTAGTACACGACACAGTAGGGAATGTTAATAGTGCCAGTTCCAGTACGGATAACCAGGTTTTATATGATGCCACCGCTCCTTCTGTAACTATCAATCAAACCTCCACCCAGGCCGACCCGACCAATGTTTCACCCATTCATTTCCTGGTTGTTTTCAGTGAACCGGTAGCCAGTTTTGGCAGTGTTACCCTGAGCGGCACGGCCGGGGCAAACGAAACGGTTATCACCAACAACGGCGACGATAAAACTTTTAACGTTGCAGTCGGCGGCATGGGCAGATCAGGCACGGTTATCGCCAGGATTCTCGCCGGAGCGTCTTATGATCTGGCCGGAAATTTCAGCACTGCCAGCACCAGCAGTGACAACGAAGTGATGTATGACATCAGCGGCCCAACCGTCGCGATTAACCAGGCAGAGAGTCAGGCAGACCCGACCAGCGCCGAAACCATCAATTTCACGGTTATATTCAGTAAAGTTGTAACCGATTTTACCGGCAGCGATGTGAGCCTGACGGGAACAGCCGGAGCGACCTCGGCTGTTGTAACCGGCAGCGGCACAACCTATAATGTAGCCGTCAGCGGTATGACCGGTAGCGGTACCGTCATTGCCAGCATAGCTGCCAATGCAGTTCACGACGCACTTGGCAACCCCGGCGATGCCAGCACCAGTACTGATAATTTGGTAGACTACATCCACAGCCCTGAACCCCTGACGGTGACCATCAACCAGGCATCCGCTCAAGCCGACCCAACCAGGCTTTCTCCAATCAACTTCACCGTTATTTTTAACAAATCAGTCAACGACTTTACGGCAGAAGATGTCACCCTGAGCGGCACGGCCGGACCTTCAATCGCCAGCATAACCGGCAGCGGCACGACATATACCGTAACAGTAAGCGGAATGACTGCCGGCACGGGCACCGTCATTGCCAGTCTCGCCGCGGGTGTGACCCACGATGCGTCGGGGAGCCCCAACCAGGCCAGCACCAGCAACGACAACAGCGTAGATTATGATATCGTGAATCCCACGGCAACCATCAACCAGGCAGCCGCGCAGGATGACCCGACCAATGTTTCCCCGATCAACTTTACGGTTGTGTTTAGCGAACCGGTCAATGACTTTTCGGCTGAAGATATAACCCTTAAGGGCACAAGCGGAGCAAACACCGCCCTTATATCCGGCAGCGGCAAAACTTTCACCGTAGCCGTCAGTGGCATGAGTGCTTCCGGCTCCGTAACGGCTGAAATCGCCGCCGGTTCAGTGCATGACGCCGCCGGAAATGGCAATAATGCCAGCGCCAGTACGGATAATACTGTGACCTATGATGTCACAAAACCCACAGTAACCATCAATCAGGCTTCTACCCAGGCAGACCCGACCAATGCTTCCATCATCAACTTCACAATCCTGTTCAGCAAGCCGGTCAGCGACTTTTCCGCAGAGGATGTAAACATCAACAGCACGGCCGGGGCAGTCACGACCACACTGACCGGCAGCGGCACAAATTACACCCTGGCTGTCAGCGGCATGAATAAATCCGGTATCATCACGGCCACCCTTAATGCCGGCGTCGCCCACGACAGCCTGGGAAATGGCAACACCGCCAGCACCAGCAGCGACAATCAGGTAACTTATGACATTACTGCCCCAACCGTCACCCTTAACCAGGCATCCGGGCAGGCCGACCCAACGGGTTCCGCGCCGATTAATTTCACGATTAACTTCAGCGAAGCGGTAACCGGGTTTGACGCCAATGATATCAACCTGACCAGCACTGCCGGTACGCTAACGGCAGTTTTATCCGGCAGCGGCACAACCTACACTGTGGCAGTCAGCGGCATGAATAAATCAGGAAATGTCACTGCCGCTATTGCCGCCGGAGCGGCAAACGATGCAGCCGGAAACGCTAATACCGCCAGCACCAGCAGTGATAATGTCGTTACCTATGATGCCACAGGACTATCAGTGAGCATCAATCAGGCCGCATCACAAACCGACCCGACCAAAGCTTCCGTGATTAACTTTACGGTTGAATTCAACAAGCCCGTCAGTGATTTCACATCCGCTGATGTTACTTTAAACAGCACAGCCGGGTCGGTAACGGCTGCTGTATCCGGCAGTGACACAACCTATAACATTGCCGTGAGCGGCATGAGCAAATCCGGCGACGTAACCGCCAGCCTTGCAGCAGGCGTTGCGCATGACTCAGTCGGGAACGGCAACACCGCCAGCACCAGCAGCGATAATAAGGTAACTTATGATATCACCGCTCCGAGCGTTACCATCAATCAGGCATCCGGGCAGGCAGACCCGACCAGCGCTTCCACAATTAACTTTACGGCAGTTTTCAGTGAAACAGTCAGCGGCTTTACCAATAGTGACGTTACAGTCAGCGGCACCGCCGCCGGAACAAAAACCGTTTCCGTCTCCAGCAGTGATAATAAAACCTACACTTTAACCGTCAGTGGTATGACCGCCGGCGGCACCGTTATTGCCACCATTGCCGCCGGAGCGGCAAACGATGCAGCCGGAAATAACAATACTGCCAGCACCAGCAGCGATAATACGGTAACATATACCTCCACCACAAAGCCGACCGTCACCATCAATCAGGCATCCGGGCAGTCAGACCCAACCGGTACGACCCCCATTAAATTCACTGTGGTATTCAGCGAAACAGTGACTGATTTTGCCAATGGTGATGTAACACTGAGCGGCAGCGCCGGAGCAAATACAAGCGCCATAACCGGCAGTGGCACCACCTACACGGTGGCAGTCAGCGGCATGAACAAATCCGGAACGGTCATTGCCAGTATTGCGGCCAATGCAGCACACAATGCCGCCGGAACCGGCAATGCTGCCAGCACCAGCACTGATAACAGCGTGACTTACAACCTGGCCAACACCAATCAGGCTCCTGTGATCACCGAAGGCGATTCAACATCGGTAAACATGTCTGAAGATGCTTCACCCACCCCATTTGCCCTTACGCTGCACGCCACCGATGCCAATTCAGATTCCCTCACCTGGAACATTTCGTCCAGGCCTTCGCACGGTACCGCTTCCGTATCCAGCAGCGCCGGAACATCCAGAGAAATCAGTTACACGCCCAGCGACAATTACAACGGAAAAGATTCGTTCAAAGTCAGAGTCTCTGATGGGAAGTTGAGCGACACCATCACGGTGAATGTCACCATCTCAGCCGTCAATGATGCTCCGGTTATTTTAAGCGGATCATCCAGGTCTGTAAGCGTATCAGAAGATGCTTCATCCAACTCGTTTTTCCTCTTCCTGATTGCGCTGGATGCTGACAACACCACTCTCACCTGGAGCATCTCAAGCCCGGCTGCTCATGGCACCGCTTCAGTTTCAGGGACCGGTTATTTTAAATCCATCAAATACGCTCCTGCTTCCAATTACAACGGCAGCGATTCCTTTGTGGTTCAGGTCTCGGATGGGAATTTGAGTGATACGATTACCATTAATGTCACCATCAGGCCTGTCAATGATGCTCCGGTCTGTTCCAATACCACCCTCACAACCTCGAAAAATACCACCAAAGATATTGCTCCTGTTTGTACCGATGTAGATGGTGACACACTGACCTATTCCATTGTTTCCCAGGCTTCCAAAGGTAAAGCCAGCATTCTCTCCAACCAGCTTCACTATGTTCCCAACAACAACGCTACAGGGTCCGATACATTCACTTACAGAGCCAGGGATGGTTCCGCTAACAGCAATACAGCCAGGGTTAACGTTACAATCAATCAATAATCGGCGCAGGCGCTGATTACAACGCCGGATTAGCTCTGAGCAGCACTATCTTATAAACAATCTTCCCCTCTCCAAAATATTTGGGAGGGGAAGATTGTTTTATTTTAAAACTCACCTTCAAAAGTGCTTGTTCCTCTTTTATATTCGCCGGAGCGAATGTTTGCTTCCGGCAGAAAATATTTAATCGGGTTCGTTTTTTCTCAAATCACAGGCTAAAGCTGTCGCCGGGTTTAAGCACATGCACCCGGGCCGCCGTTTCGCTTTCCACCTGGCTGGCCCAGGCAATGGGGTCCTGGCGGATAAAATCAAAGGTATCATAATGAATGGGAATCACCTGCTGCGGCTGTAAAAGCTTCACTGCGCGCAAAGCATCCGCCGGGCCCATGGTATAGTTATCGCCAATCGGCAGCAGCGCCAAGCAAATGCCTTCTTCACCGATCAGGCGCATGTCGCCAAACAGACCGGTATCGCCGGCAATATAAATTTTTTGGTTATTTTCCACGGTTAACACAAAACCGGCCGCCACGCCGCCGTAACTGCCGTCAGGCAGTGAAGCGCCGTGCAGCGCATAAACCAGTTTAAGATAACCGAACGGGTAACGAAAACCGCCGCCCAGCGATTGACCGTGCGTTTCCACACCCTGTTTTCCCAGCCAGCGCGCCACCTCTGTATTGGCGATGATTTTAGCATTGCAGCGTTTGGCAATCGAAACCGCATCGCCAATATGGTCGCCGTGTCCGTGCGAAATGAGAATATAATCGGCCTCCACATCCTCGGCCCGGGCAGCGCTTTTGGGGTTGTCATTTAAATAAGGATCAACCAATAAACGAAAACCGGCTGTTTGAATGCCGATGGCAGCATGCCCATACCAGGTGATTTTTGTTTTATCCATTTTTTGTCTCCTTGCACGTAAAAAAAATTATGATTTTAAGCCAGGGTCACTTTTTTTAATAAACGGTAAAAAAGCCCTTCGGGCAGCAAACGGCGCAGCCAGGAAACCTGTAAGGCATCGCCGCCCACAATATAACGCAGACGATCACCCCGCTCAACGGCCGCCCTGTAAATACATGCCGCCACCAGGCGCGGTGAAGCGCCGCCGCCCATTTGTTTCCGGGCGCGCTGAATAATTTCGGCATAAACGCGGTTGGCTTCGGCATTTTCGCCCTGGTCGATTGAACGCTCGTAAAAATCGGTGCTGATTACACCCGGTTCAATCAGGCGCACTTTAATATTAAACCCGCTTAATTCATATTGCAGGGCCTCGCTAAAACCCTCCACCGCCCACTTGGTGCTGTTATACAGGGAATAAAGCGGAAAACCAACCCGTCCGCCCATTGAAGCCACGTTAATTATCGTACCACCCTGCTGCCGGCGCAGATAAGGCAGAGCCTGGCGGCAAACCTCCATCAGGCCAAAAACGTTGGTGTCAAACTGGCGCTGCACCTGCTGCGCTGAAGCACTTTCAAAAGGTCCATAAACGGCATAACCGGCATTATTCACCAGTACATCCAGACGATGATATTTATCCAGTGTATATTCCAAAGCCGCACGAATCGATTCGGTGTCGGTCACGTCCAGGTGCACCAGATCGGGCAGGCCTTTTTCATGCAGCCTTGTTCGGCGTTTTTCGGGTGAACGCATGGCAGCCACCACATGCCAGCCTTTTTCGTAAAAATAAAGGGCCGTCTCCAGGCCAATGCCGCTGGATGAGCCCGTAATTAAAACCGTTTTCGGTGAAGGATTCATCAGACCTCCATGAAGATGATTATTTTCTATTATGCCACAATCCCGGCCGTTAAGTGGAAAGGTTCACACCCGGATTAACGGCCGGGATGGGGTAAATCGGCTCTTTGCCGGGCAGCCCAGGTTATTCTTAAAGTCCACTGCATTTTTTCGGTGTCTGGGATATGGATGGCGGGTACTCGCCATCCATATCCCAGAATAATTTTTCCCTTTCCCGAATAAGCGAGGAAGGGAACGCAAAGCCCCGCCGGACAGCCAGTCTACAGATGACAAAAGCAGGGGATATGCGATAAAATTAGGTTGTTCAAAAAGCCATCCGTTTTAGATTGTATCTTCATTATTATGAGAAATTTCAGTCTAAAAACAGGATGAGCACGACACTGAAGAATAAAGGGGGGCAACAACGAAAGGAGTAACACATATGACCCAGAACAATGGTCAAAAAATATTAAAGAAGGTCGAGATTCGTGGATCTCATCTTCAAATGGGCCAACAAATTGGCGAAGCCTGCAAAGAACAGGTTAAACATTCGGTCGAAAACGCACGCGTTCTGCTGGATACGGCTTATGACTCTTTGCAATTAACCTGGGATATGGCAAAAATCCAGGCCAGCAAATACATTCCCTTTGCCGAGGAACGTTATCCACAGTTTGTGGATGAACTGCGCGGCATTGCGGCCGGTTCGGGTGTGTCGTTTGGCGATATTTGTGTGGTCAACGTGATGGAAGCCGTAACGGTGGATGCCCTGCACCTGACCAAATGTACCAGTCTGGCCATCAATCAGGAACGTTCACTGGATGGGCACGTCATGCTGGCGCATAACGAAGACTGGGTGCCCGAAGATGAAGATGATGTTTTTTTAGTGGAAGCCTACCCCGATAACGAACCGGCTTTTATGGCCATGACCTACGGCGCTTTGCTGCCCAATATCGGGTTTAACGAACACGGCATCGCCCAGTGTATCGACTCGGTTTACCCCAGCGACTGCCGCATCGGCGTGCCGCGCCTGATTTATTCACGCGCCGTACTGTCTGCGCACACCCTGGATGAAGCCCTGCGCGCCATTCTGGTGCCGCAGCGCGCCGCCGGTTACAACCACTTACTGGCGCACGAAAGCGGTGAATTATATAATGTTGAAGTTTCGGCGCATTATTTTGCGCTGATGAGCAGTGAGAACGGCACGCTGGTGCATACCAACCATTACACCGATAGTGAAATGCGGAAAGTGGAACATGAACCGGACGAGTTGATCAGTACCCGCGTGCGTTATTTCAGAGCCCAACGCCTGATGCGTCAAACCCAGATGCACACCCGCGACTCTCTGACCCGGGTTCTCCGCGACCACGTTAATCACCCCGATTCAATCTGCAACCATGCCACCATCGGCGATCCGCTTGATCGTGAAAAGACGGTTTGTTCCCTGGTCATGGATCTGAGCGAACGTTGTATGTACGCTGCCTGGGGCAGCCCCTGCGAAAGTGAATATCATTTATTCCGCCCCGGTTTTTAACCCGGCTTAACTTTCCGCGCCCATACAGGCAGTCTGTTGGGGCATAAAAATGGTTTATGGTTCAAAACTGTGCAGCCCGGCTGCCTGTTTTGAACCATAACTCGCTCAATTTATCGAAAGGGGATTGATATGTTATTAACTCCGCAAAACTGGAAAGATATTTATCCCGGTGCGGTCATGGGTCTGCTGGTTTTGCAAGGTGTGGTTAACCCACCCCGGCATGCCGCTTTGGAGGCCCAAAAAGCACAGTTTGAAACCGCCGTCCGGGCACAGTACGGCGCGTATACGCGGTCCATGTTGGAGACTCTGCCCAATATGATGCCTTATGTACAATATTACAAACAATTTAACAAAAACTACCATGTGCTTTTTCAAGTTGAATCGGTGGCGTTAAAAGGCAAAAGTCTGCCGCAAGTGGCTGCTCTGGTGGAAGCCATGTTTATGGTTGAATTAAAAAACCAGTTGCTCACCGCTGGCCACGACCTTGACCGGCTTAAACAACCGCTGCGCCTGGGCATTGCCGCGGGCGACGAAAGTTATACTTTAATGAACGGGCAAAATCAAATATTAAAAGCCGGGGATATGTATGTGGCGGATGCCGAAGCCGTTATTTCCAGCATCATCCACGGCCCCGACCGGCGCACTGCCATTACCCCCGACACACAGCGCGTTTTGTTTGTGGTTTATGCCCCGCCCGGCATCGGCGCCGAAAAAGTGCAGGCCCATTTAGAAGATATTCGCGACACGGTCTTAATGGTCAGTCCGCAGGCTGAAACCAGCCTGTTGCAATGTTATACCGCCTGAACTTTATAACAAACCCTTACGGCGGGCCAGAGCCACAGCTTCGCTGCGCGAAGTTGCCCCCAGACGGTCCATAATATGCACCACATGGCTTTTCACGGTAGCCAGGCTGAGCACCAGGTGGTCGGCAATGGCCTGATTGCTGTAACCGGCGGTTATCAGGCGCAAGATTTCAAGCTGGCGTTCGGTTAACAGGCCGTTGGGGGATGTTTCAGTGTCAGCCGGCAGCCCCATCTGGCGTAATAAAGCGGCCGCCTGGCGCGCACGCAGCCCCTGGCGCACGGCCAGTTTTAACAACGGCGCTGCCAGTGGCGCATCCTGCAAAATGGTTCCCGGGGTCTCTTCATGAGAAGATAAAACGTTGTCAAAATGACGCAGGGCTTCCTGCGGTTTTTCCCAGCGTTCATACATATAAGCCAGCAGCAAACGCGCCGAACTGTAAACTTCTGAAATGCCTTCGCGCTTTTGCTGTTCGACTGTTTCCATTAACAGGGTTTCGGCAGCGGAATAATGCCGGGCCGAAATTTCAAGCAGCGCGCCCAACATTTTTTGCAGGCTTTCAGTTAATGGCAAGCGCTGCGGCAGTTCGCACATTAATTGGTACACCTGCTGAGTCTCACTCAAGCGCCCTTCCAGCCAGCGCAGTTTACCCAACGGATACAAGCCTCCGGCAGTTAAAACCATGTTTAACTCGGCCTGCTGCGCCTGCTGCTGCACAAAATTAATGGCCGTTTCGGCGGCGGCATATTCACCCCGCCCGGTGCAGGCCAGCGCCACCGCCAGGGCCGCGTTTACCCCCAGGAAGGGGTAACCTCCCAATTGATCCTTAATACGTAAGGCGCTGCGCCCGGTTTCAACGGCCTGTTTTAAGCGCCCACGGCGCAGATGAATGCCGGCCCACAGGTCTTCCACCCCCAGGCGCAGCGGATTAATGTGACTGCCATAATGGGTGCGGGCAGCCGCGCAAAAATCCTCCAGGGCTTCCAGCGCGCCGGGCAAAACGGTGAATTCGGTGCCCAGATAAATGGCCAATAAATACCACTGCTGCAAATCGGTTGATGCCTGCACCCGCGCCAATGTCGTTTGCAATTCAGACGCCGCCCGAGGCAGGTCGGCTTCATGAAACAACGCCAGCGAAGTGCGCAGCATTAAAAATTCCACCGGGGCGGGTTCAGTTTGAAGATTGTTTTCGGCGCGTTTGATCAGGGCGGCGCTTTCGGCAAAGTCGGCGCGCATAAACGCCAGCGAAGCCAGGCTGCTTAACAAACGCGTCTGAAGTTCCGGCGCCTGCCGTTCCGGCGGCAGGACCAGAGCAGCCTGCAAAGCCGACCGGGATGAGGTCAGTTCGCCGCTTAACAGGTGCGTGATTCCCTGCAAATACAAAAGCCGGTAGCGCCCCTTAATTAAATCCTCCGGCAAAGCGCCCATCCAGGCCGCCAGCGTTTCCTGAAAGCCCTGTTCCAGATAGAGCAGCCCCACGGCTTCAATCTGCTCGGCCGCCTGCTGCCACCCTTGAGCCTCCAACCAGTGTGAAATTTTGCGCGCCGGGTCATTTTCCAGTGATGCGGCCCGGCGATGCAGCGCCCGGTAGGCGGGCAGGTCCTGGCGGCGCAAAGTGGCCTGTAAAAACCCGGCAAACAGGGCATGATAACGATATAACGGTTCATCCCCATTAAGGGTACGGCTCAAAAACAGATTACGCTCAAACAACTCTTCCAACAACCCGGCGGCATCCGTTTGCCCGCTCAGTTCGCGGCACAGGTCGGGGTTTAATTCCGCCAGAATGGAAGTGTGCAGCAAAAAATCGCGCAAGTATGGCGGCTGCTGATTTAAAACTTCATCGGCCAGGTAAAAAAATGTACCCGGTTCGATTTGTTTAAGCTGGTTTAAAAAGGTCATCCGCTCGCCGGAGGGCTGCAAAACACGCAGGCGATTGGTCAGCAGCACCAGGCCCACCGGCCAGCCTTCGGTTTTTTGCTGCAAGGCATCCAGATCGCGCTCGCTTAAGCCCAGTTTTAACACTTCGTTGGTAAACAGGCGGCTCTCATCGGCATTAAAAGAAAGGTCTGCCATGTTTAACTCGGCCAATTGACGGCGGGCGCGCAGGCGGTTTAACTGCAAAGGCGGCGTTAAACGGCTTGAAACGGCCAGATGCAATTGCGGGGGCTGTTGTTCAAGCAAATAATCGAGCATTTCATAAATAGCCGGGTGTTTTATCTCGTGCAGATCATCCAACACCAGAATGCAGGGCGGCACGGACAGCGCCAACAGGGCGTTCACCAGAGCCGTCATGACCTGGCGCAGGGCAAAAACGGGCAAATTGCCGCCGCCCGGGGCAAAGAGCGCCGCGCTGTTTTCAAGAATCACCGTCTTTAACTGAGGATGGACCCCCGCAAGCGCCTCACCCAGGGCATTTAAAAAACGCGCCGGGTCATTATCGTCGGGTTCCAATGCCAGCCAGGCCAGAGCATAATCGGGTAAAATGGCGGGCAGTGCGGAAAGCAGGGTCGTTTTTCCGTACCCGGCTGGAGCCGAAAGCAGCACCAGCCGCGAAAGCGGCAGCTCACGCTGTACCCAGCTTAACAGACCAACCCGCGGAAAAAGGTCGCGCTGCGCCAGAGGTGGAATGAATTTTGTTCGTGGAAAAGCCTGCATGTGGATTTCTCTTAAACTGATTTTACTATAACTGACCGTGCTCGGATAAATCAAACTTAAGAACGATGCAGGCAAACGTTAAAAAGCGTATGCTCAAAAGGGAAATTTTTACCCCTTTTTAATTTTCCATTTTTAATTTTAAGCGGTGAAAGGATAAGATACCATGCCTGACCAAAAATACCGCGTTTATGGCTACCGCTGGGTGGTGCTGGCTGTATTTATGCTCATCAACCTCACCATTCAAATGTTGTGGATTGCCTATGCCCCCATCACCGGCCCGGCTGCCGTTTATTACGGCGTCAGCGACCTGTATATCGGTTTGCTTGCCATGCTGTTTATGATTGCTTTTATTCCTTTTTCCATCCCGGCTTCATGGGTCATCGACACCTTTGGCTTTCATCGCGGGGTGGGCATCGGCGCCGTTTTGATGGCCGTTTTTGGTTTGCTGCGCGGTTTTGCCGGGCAAAATTACACCCTGGTTTTTTTGGGCACTGTGGGTGTGGCCATCGCTCAGCCCTTTTTATTAAACGCCTGGACCAAGGTGCCCGCGCGCTGGTTCGCCATTAACGAACGCGCCACCGCCGTGGGCCTGGTGACGCTGGCCAACCTGGTCGGCACCGGCCTGGGTATGGTACTTACGCCCGCGTTAATCGAAAGTATCAGCATCTCCACCGTTCAACTGATTTATGGCGCAATTGCCGCCTTTTCTTCGCTGCTCTTTTTGGTTTTTGCTCGTGAAACGCCGCCCACCCCGCCCTGCCCGCCCGGTCTGGAAGTGCGCGCCCTGATGTTGGATGGTTTAAAACACGCGCTCAAAATCAAAGATTTCTGGCTTTACCTGCTGGTCTCTTTTATCGGCATGGGCGTTTTTAACGGCATCAACACCTGGATCGAAAACATCATCCGCCCGCGCGGGTTTTCACCCACCGATGCCGGTCTGTTGGGCGCGGCCATGCTGCTGGGCGGACTATTGGGCGCCGTCGTTATTCCACCCTTTTCAGACCGCCAGCGCAAACGTAAGGTTTATTTGCTGCTGGGTATTTTATTTTCCATCCCCGGCCTGGTCGGCCTGACCTTCGCCCGCGAATACTGGCTGCTGTTGGTTTCGGGGGCACTGTTGGGGTTTTTCTTAATCAGCACCAGTCCCATCGGTATGCAATACGCTGCCGAAATCAGTTTTCCAACCCCTGAAGGCACATCTAACGGCCTCATTCAGCTCTTCGGGCAAGCCTCGGTAATTTTTGTATATATCATGGAGGCGATGAAAAGCCCTGATGGGGCCTTCACGCCCGCCCTGCTGCTGGCAGTCGGCCTGCTTTTACTCAGCGCCCTGTTGATCACCCGTTTGCACGACCCGCAGCCGGCTATTCCATTAAATTGAGGTTATCATGACACAGCTTAATTACACCCTGGCCATCGATTTAGGAACTTCAGGCGCCAAAGTGGCGCTGGTATCCATGCATGGCACAGTTCTGGGATGGGAATCGCAGGAAGTTCAACTGATGTTAACCCCCGACGGCGGCGCCGAACAGGTTCCACTGGACTGGTGGAAGGCCATCGTCAACGCCACACGCCGTTTGATGGCGCGCGGATTGGCCCCGGTGCAGTCGATAAGCGCCGTGTGCTGCTCGACCCAGGGTGAAGGCACGGTTGCCGTTGATCGGGATGGAAACGCATTAATGAACTGTATTCTGTGGATGGATATGCGCGGCGCGCCTCATTTGCGCCGCCGGGTCGGGGGTCTATTAAACGTGGCCGGTTATGACGCCTTCAAACTGGCCCGCTGGCTGCGGTTGACCGGCGGTCTGCCTTCCCTGACCGGCAAAGACCCTTCTGCACATATGCTCTTTATTAAAGAAGTTTACCCTGATATCTACGAACACACTTACAAATTTTTAAACGTGCTTGATTACATCAACCTGCGCCTGTGCGGCCGTTTTGTGGCAACGGTCGATTCCATCTTAACCTCCTGGGTCACTGACAACCGCGACCCCGATCACGTGTCTTACGACGCCGCCCTCGTGCGTTACAGCGGCATCGACGCCGATAAATTTCCCGAAGTTGTGCCCTGCACCGAAGTGTTGGGGCATCTCACCCGCGAGGCTGCCGCCGACCTGGGCCTACCTGAAGATGTGCGCGTGGTGGCCGGCTCCATCGATAACACCGCTTCGGCGGTCGGCTCCGGCGCGGTCGATTTATATGAAACACACCTCTATATCGGCACATCCTCGTGGATCACAGCCCACGTGCCGCAGAAAAAGACCGATATTGTTTCCTACCTGGCTTCCACCCCCTGCGCCGTGCCGGGTCGTTTTTTGTTGACCGCCTTACAGGCCACCGCGGGCGGCAACCTGACTTTCTTGAAGGAAAAAATCCTTTACCATAAAGACGAATTGCTGCATGAAGAAAACGTGCCGGATGTTTATAAAATTATGGACCGCATCGCCGAACGGGTTCCGGCCGGCAGCAACGGCATTATCTACACGCCCTGGATCTGGGGCGAACGCGCCCCGGTGGATGACCGTTACCTGCGCGCCGGTTTATACAATATCTCGCTTAACAATAACCGCGAAGATATCATTCGCGCTTTTCTGGAAGGTGTGGCCTTTAACACCCGCTGGCTGGTGGAGCCTGTGCAAAAGTTTACCGGCCGACCGGTTCGGCAGATTAATCTGGCCGGCGGCGGCGGCAATTCGGATGTGTGGTGCCAGATTTTTGCCGACGTACTTAACATCCCCGTCCGCCAGGTGATGGACCCCATTCAGGCCAACGCGCGCGGCGCAGCGTTGATTGCCGCGGCCGGTCTGGGTGAAATCCGTTTTGAAGAGGGGCCGCAACTGGTTAAAATTCGGCGCACCTTTGAGCCGCAGCCTCAAACCCGCGCCTTATACGAGCGCCTGTATGCCGAGTTTGTCACCATTTATCGCCAGATGCGCGGCACTTATCACCGCCTGAATGGTTAGATGAGGCTAAATTTCCTCTCCAATTTTTCCTGACGGGATATTAAAAATTTTTAGGGAGTACAAAATCTTAATCAACCGTTTTTTCAAAAACCCGCAAATTGACATCCGGGCACAGACACCGGCGGGGATTTAAAATTCCGGCTTTTTAAATTTTCACGGCGATTCTTGAAATCCATTGCATTTTTCGAGGTTTGGAGTAAATCTGATTTTTACCAGGCCGCACTCTTACTTTAAGAATAACCCTGTTAAAATTTTCTGAAAATTTATGTCTTATTCCTGTACGGATTTATAATTAATAAATATTCAAACAGAGGGTGGTAAAGAGTTTTTTATTGCAGCCCGTCGGAACATATTTTTTATAACAAACAGGGACATCATTATGGACGCAAAAATCGCACTTATTACCGGGGCTAATTCCGGGTTGGGCAAGGCCGCGGCGCTTAAATTGGCTAAACTGGGATGGAATGTGGTCATGTTGTGCCGCGATGCACAGCGCGGTGAACAGGCCCGCCAGGAAATTATCACCGCCAGCGGAAATGAAAATATTCGTCTGATTACAGCCGATCTGGGCAGCAAGGTTTCCATTAAAAACTTCGTGGGCGAGTTTGAACGACGCTATTCACAATTAAATCTTTTAATTAACTGCGCCGGTATCCGCGTTTTGAATTATCAAAAAACCGGCGACGGCATCGAGCTGATGTTTGGCTCGGAATACCTGGGACATTTTATATTAACCAATTGGCTGGTGCCTCGTTTAAAAGCCGGTGCGCCGTCCAAAGTCATTACCATATCAGGCGAAGGTCATAAAGCCGGTGTGGAAGGCGGCGTGGGAGCCAGCATCAACTTTGACGATATCACTTACGAAAAAAAGTGGGATGTCTTACGCGCTTCCAAACAGGTGGTGCTGGCAAAAATTTTATTTACTTATGAACTGGCCCGGCGGCTTGAAGGTAGCGGCGTTTCTGCGGTAACCGTTTCACCGCGTTTTTCGCGCACCAACCTTTCCAACCATTACCCCTGGTTCGTGCGTTGGATTGCCGCTTTTCGCATGTGGCAGGCCAGGGCTGTATCTCCTGAATTGGGCGCCGATGACGTTTTATACCCGGCGCTCGCCCCACAAGCGCAGTACCAGACCGGCAAATATTATGTCGAGGGGCAAGAAGGAAAGTCTTCCCCTGAATCTTACGACCCGGAAATTGCAAAACGTCTCTGGGAAATAAGCGAAACCTTCGCGGGCGAAAAGTTTTTATAAAACACGCCTGAAATATGACCTGCCTCAGGTCGGATAACATCGTATTCATCCAATAATACAATCGGTTGAATAAATTAATATTCAACTAAATTAAAAATGTAGATAGGGGGAAAAACTATATAAAAATTTCCGCTCTATATTGTGGAATTTTAGGCTTTTCATGCGGGTTGGCAGGATTGTTAAATGAATTTCCCAACAGACTGGCTTCGATAGCCGGGTCGATTACCGCAGGCCTGACGCTGGTATTCGGGTTGGGTATACTATTATTATCACTGTTTTAAAAACAATTGTTTAAAATCAGTTAAAAAACTTTTTATTTTTGGTTTAAAACAGGGTCCGATTTTTTACTTTTCAAGAAATAACTCGGTATAATTTCCTTGAAATGAATTCCGCGCAGTTTGACATCAGCCCCTATACCTTTAACGCGCTGGCCCTGGTGATAGTGGGGCTAGCCGGCAGCACTTATTTGCTGCAACTGGAGCAAAAAACGGCCGCCCTGCGTTTTTACATTCTGGGTGTAATCAGTTTCACCATCGGCATGCTGGCATTTTTGTTTAACAGCATCGTTTTGTGGGGCGGCGCACTGACGCCCTTCGCCGACGCCTGTCTGGTTTTATGCATGGCGTCCTTGACCGAATTTGTCTGTCGTTATCCCTGCAAAATCTCTGCCCGTGAAACGCTGATTTTACGTTTATCATCTACAGCGCTCAGCCTTGCAGCCCTGTCTTTCAGTTTTTATTATGCCTGGATGGTTTTAGGAAAACATATTTTTTTTGAAATCCCGTTTTTCTTTCGACTGCTTAACCCGGCTGCCTCTTTGCTGGCGCTGTCGGTCAGCCTGAGGCATACCTTTCTGATACAGCGTAAATCCGCCTCCGGAAAATTTTCCATATTAGAAGTTTTTTTCAAACCTCAAAATCGCCCGGCGCGGGTTTTGTTTTACCTTTCCATCGGGCTTTTTTTTGCTTCAATCCAGGCACTCAGCACTATTTTTGAATTAAATGGCTGGCTGCCGCCATTGCCCGGTGTGATTCTTAAACACCTGGCTCTGCTTTTGATGGTAACGATCATCGTTTATGCCTCTTTTGGTTTTACCCCACAGCAGCCCAGCCTGGTGGTGCGTTTAGTGGGTCTGTCGTTGATTACCTTATTAACCGCCCTTGAAGGTATCGGGCTGTATAATGTCAACTTCACCATTAAATGGATCATGGAACGAAACCTGGTGCTGGTAAACGACGTGCGTAATGCCATCAGTTTTGGGCAACTGGATAATATGCCCGACGAAATGGTTTACCTGATCACTCGTTATCCTGATAAATCCGGCAATACAATGAACAATTTGCTTTATTCGAATTCGAAAAATTTAAATGTGGAAAGCTTGCTGCCCAATTCCTCTTCATACGATCCGCCTTCCACCTGGGAATATTTTCTCGAAAACAACCTGCTTTCATCCAAATCCGACCCATCCGAACAAATCAATTTACGGTATGGGGAACATACTCCGGGCAGTTATCACCAATATGCCGCTTATATTTTTAAAATAAACGGCCGTGAATACGAGGCCGGCTTCAGCCTGGATGAGATGAACAATATCACCCGCTCGCAGTGTTCCGGGTTAACCTGGAGTATCCTGGGCAGTTCCATCTTCGTACTCTTTGTTTTTCCGCTATTTTTCCAATCCAATTTAATTCGCCCGCTGGAACGTTTGTTAAAAGGCGTGCGCCTGGCCGACGGCGGAAACCTGAATATGCGCGTGGTTGTCAGTCACAATGATGAAATCGGTTACCTGACCACGGCTTTTAATAAAATGATCGCTTCGCTTAACCAGGAACTGGAAGCCCGGCAAAAAGCCGAAACCGAACTGCGCCAGCTTAGTTTATTTCTGGAAGATCGTGTCCAGAAACGCACGCATGAACTGGAAACTCTTTATAACGTCATTACTGCCAGCAACCTGACCAGCGGCGACAGCCAGACCCTGTTAAACAGTCTGCTAGAGCGCAGTCTGGATGCCCTGTCGGCTACATCGGGATTTATTTTATTATTCACTGAAGACGCCTACCAGCCCATTCACCTGGCTGCCAGTCATACCCTTCCCGAAGGTTGGGAAGCCCACCTGACATCATTAAGTTTTACGGATGAATGGCTTATTCAATGCATCATGCAAAACGAACCTTTTTTGATCACCGACACACATCGCGATGAACGTGCACCCGTTTTTATGCAAATGGACAACCCATTAACGGTCGTTTTCGCTTCATTACAATCCGAAGGTCACGTTCTCGGCATTTTAGGCATCGCCCGACCTGCAGAAATCAGTTTTAGCCTGGATGAAGCCGCCCTGTTGGTCTCCATTGTTAACCAGGTAGCCGTGGTGGTGCACACCGATCAATTGCGCCAGCTTGTGCAGCAGGCCGTGATGATTGAAGAACGCCAGCGTCTTGCGCGTGATCTGCATGATTCGGTCACCCAATCTTTATACGGGCTGGTCACCTTTTCAGAAGTGGGGTTAATGAAACTTGAATCCGGGAAAACGGCTGAAATTTACGGGATTTATCAAAAAATCGGACAGATGGCCCGCCAGGCCATTCGCGAAATGCGCCTGTTTTTGCACCAGTCCTACCTGCCGGAGTTGGAACAGGATGGATTAATTAAAGCCCTCAACCTGCGTTTAACTGCCGTGGAAGGCCGTGCGGATATTAAAGCCCAATTAATGGCCGACGAAAGTATTCATCTGGCCTTGCCGGTCGAAACGGCTTTTTATTATATTGCCCAGGAAGCACTTAACAATTCTCTTAAGCACGCACATGCCTCACAGGTGACGGTTTCTCTGCAACGATCGATGCAAAGCGTTATAATGGAGATTACTGACAACGGGCAGGGTTTTGACCTGCAAAATAACAAACAAGGAGGGATGGGACTGGGTAATATGCAGGCGCGCGCACTCGAAATTGGCGCATTGTTAAATATCACTTCACACCCCGGCACAGGCACCCGGGTCACAATCAGCCTGGAGGTTTAATTATGACAGATCACCCAATTCGAATCATCATCGCTGATGACCACACCGTTGTTCGCGAGGGCCTGGCTGCCATTTTGGGGGCGCAAAATGATATGGAGCTGGTAGGCGTGGCCACGGACGGTCTTGAAGCTGTGGATTTAACTACGAAATTCAAACCCGATGTTATCTTGATGGATATGGTCATGCCGCGTATGGACGGTTTAACGGCCATCCAAACCATTAAAGCCGCTTATCCCGAGGCGCATATTCTGGTATTAACCAGTTTCGCCGATGACGAACGTGTTTTCCCGGCCATTAAGGCCGGCGCGATGGGATATTTATTAAAAGATACCCCGCGCGAAGAGTTAATTCAGGCCGTCAGAAATGTAGCCCAGGGATTTATCTCATTACATCCCAGCATCGCCCGCCGTATCATTCGTGAAATTAATCAGCCGGTTGAATCTCCCACCCAACCTGCCATAACCCTGACCGAGCGTGAAATGGAAACCCTGCGGCTGATTGCCCGCGGTATGTCAAACCAGGAAATGGCCTCAAGCATGGGCATCCACGAAAATACGGTTGCCAAATATGTCAGCGCCGTGCTTTCAAAATTGCAACTGGCCAACCGCACCCAGGCAGCTTTATACGCCATTCGTATGGGTCTGGTGGATCAACAGGCAGACGAATAGAATACTTAAATTTATACCTTCAGGCACGAAGTTTTTAACCATCAAAAACCCCTGATTCCTGTATTTCACATCTACCGGATTTCTGCCAGAATCAATCTATGTCTGGAAAATCATCCGGGGTTATTTTGTTCGCTCAAACCGGCCGTTTGTCGGCCGGTTTAAAAGTTTTATTAAAATCCTTGTTTCCCCTGGTTCAAATTGAACAAATTGAGACCGTGGACGGTCTGTACGAGATTCTGGCAGGTGACATTTCCTGGCTGGTTTTAATCGATGCCGACTTTCCTTCAGAACTGGCCTGGATAGCGGCGGAACGGATTCAGCAAAATCACAACGCTCATTATCCCATTTTGCTTGTCCACCAGAGCCGTCAGGTTGAACGGGCGCATGCGGCTGGTCTGCAATCCATTTTATTGGACGGCATGACAGCCGCCAGTTTATCTGAAACAATCAGCCCTTATTTACATGTCACAGATCCCAATTAAGGTTAAATAACTTGAGGCATACTCCCCGACATTCTCACCCATTTCAGTTGATTCGAATAATATTGGCCCTCTTAATACCGCTTGCCATTCTGTTTTTGTTTTCGCCGGTTACAGTGGTTAAAGCAGCCGTTTTATCGGTCACAAACAATGCCGACAGCGGCGCAGGCTCGCTGCGCCAGGCCATTCTGGATGCAGCCCCGGGGGATACGATTACTTTTTCCGGCGATTTCACCATTTATCTGGATTCGCCTCTGTTGATCAACAAAAACTTAAACATAGATGGGCAAGACAACGACATTTAATTAAATGGTCAGGGCGTAAGCGGAA
>JAJTBH010000527.1 GCA_021287005.1 Anaerolineae bacterium | reverse complement strand
AGACCGGACAATGTTGAATTTCCATCCAATGCATAATATAAACCCAACAACATCAAACTGACCGGCAACATCTCAAAATACCACCAGCTATAGGGCAAAACCAACAAAAAAACCAGGAAAATCCAAGATCGAATGGGAAAGCCTTTATCTTTTGGCGAAACCAATAAATCAAGCTTTAAAAAGAGCCATATACTGACTGCCCCTGATAGAGTAAATAAAATATACATTAAAGCTTCGAACAAAAACTGCTGACCGTTGGATAGGCGGAAAATTAAAGTGTTAATAAAAGCAAAAACAGGGGGATATTCGCTCCAATAATCAAAATAAGGCCATCCATGTAATGCGGCCACTTCGAAATAACGCGGAATATCA
Source organism: Anaerolineae bacterium (assembly GCA_021287005.1). Taxonomy (GTDB): domain Bacteria; phylum Chloroflexota; class Anaerolineae; order Anaerolineales; family Anaerolineaceae; genus JAJTBH01. Next base: position 1,933 of record JAJTBH010000527.1, on the reverse strand, counting down.
CCAAACCCGGTGAGATTGCCGGAAACATTACCGAGGTAAAAAATAAAACGGGCGGCAATAAATAAATAAGGAAGAAACCAGTCTTGTAAGACCAGGTTAAGGTCATTTTGTCTTAAAGATTTAAACCCGGAAAACATTTTAATAATTTATTCCATGTTTTTTTTGAAGGATACATCAATAAGTATAACGAATTTCATAAAAAAATTAATCGACTTAAAGAAGTAATTATCATACGCATGTTATAATTACTCTATCATCGGGAGAGGTTAATCTATGCGTAAGACACTTTTAATCATCATTTCATTTTTAATGCTGGCCTGCTCAACCCTGACCATTCAGGATTTAGGTTCAATTTCCGCCAATCAGCCCGCCGATGATTCAGCCCGTGAAACACTGGTTGCGGATATTGTTCAGGCAACTATTAATGCTTCTGAAATGATGCAAAATACGCCTACACCACAAGAATCCTGCCCTCAGGCGCCGTGCCCGACCTGTGCAGCGGCAGCCGTTGAACCGATTGTGGTGACTGCCACACCCGATGCTGCCACTGAAGCAACCCGGGCGGCCGTTTCCACATCACAGGCTGAGGATGCCAAAAGTATCGAAGCAACGGCTACGCCGGAAGACCAACCCTTTTGGATTCAAACCGGATCGCCAGCCTATTTACCCAATTTTGCCCACCAGGACCTGGCCTGTAATTGGATTGGGGTTGGCGGGCAGGTATTTGACTTAAATGGCGAACCCTTAAAAAACGTTGTACTGCTGGTGGAAGGGCAGTTTAATGGTAAAAAGATCGCTTATGTGGGTGTGAGTGGCATGACGGATGTTTATGGCCCCGGCGGTTATGAAATTGTCTTAGGCAGCAAACCGGCGGCCACAAACGGTACGTTAACCGTCACGGTTTATGCATTAAATGGGATTCGTCAATCGGAGATGGTCTCATTTAATACCATCGACGACTGCCAGAAAAATTTAACAATCATCAACTTTAAACAGGTTAAGTAATGTTACAAAATCAATTTTTATCCGGGGCAAAAAATAAGGGGGATGATTGAAGCCTCTTGAACTGATCAAAGCCTCAATGAAGTATTGGTGGATGCTGGTTGTATTTATGGTTGTGGGGGCTGGAGTTGGATATGTAATTAATTTAACATCAACACCAATATACGAAGCCCGGACGATATTTAATATTTCGATTGATTACGCCATTACCGGAAAGTTAACAGATATTGAAGAAGACCAGGCGTTGGTGGCCGTGGGGGATGTGTTTAACTCCAGCGAAGTGATGGATAAAACCTTAAGCACGGCGAAACAAAATGGCATCCAAATATCTCCGGAAGCATTTAGAAAAAGCACATTTGTTGAACACACTAATTCAGAATGGGTGCTGAGAGTCCGGCACACTCAACCTGAAGTTGCGAGCCAACTGGTCAATATCTGGTCCGACCAGGCCAATCTGGTCATTGGTGAAGGATTAAAACATGCCAACCTGGCGAACTGGTATTATCGCCGGCTGGAAAGCCTGTCGACTTGCGTGGAAAACGTGGCGGCAGTCGAGCCGGCGGGTACCGTATGTGGATTTGCTTCTATGGATGAGCTGCTAAAAAACATGTCTGCCACTTCGTTTCAGGCATCCGAGGAATTAACTAAAAGCCGTGACCTTTCGGCTGCAACATTGGTTTCATGGAACAATCGCTCGGAATCTAATGGCGAAGTTGTTTCAAGCGGCCGGGGCGTTTCCATGATTTTGGGCGCAGGCATTGGCTTTATTTTGTTTATCTTTGCCAACGGCCTTTTATTGCTGACACAAAAACCCTGAATACGCTATGCTAAAAAAAATTTACAATACCCTAATAAACAGTTTATGGTCGGGGTTGATCGTTTTTATGCCGGTGACGAGTATGCCGTTGGTGGCAGCCCTGATGCTGGTGCC
>JAJTBH010000526.1 GCA_021287005.1 Anaerolineae bacterium | reverse complement strand
ATTTATAACAGTGATTCAATCAAAGAAGAATGTTCCCGCGAGGATATAAAAATATATCCGGTTCCGGTAAAAACTATTTTGCAGAATCACGATATACCCAATAACCTGAAAGATTATGTGGCTAATATGGTATATATCGGGGTTCTTGCTTATTTAATTAATATCGACATGGATTGCATTCGTGAAGCTCTGGATTTTCATTTTAAAGGCAAACCCAAACCGCTTAATGCCAATATGGCAATCATCCAATCTGCATTTGATTGGAGCATGGCAGAATTTGAAAAAAGCGCGACATACCAGGTCGAAAAAATGGGCGACCCGCATGATTATATTATGGCTTCAGGCAATACGGCAGCCGCCATTGGATCCATTTATGGAGGTCTGCAATATTGTGCCTGGTATCCCATTACGCCGGCAACCGGTTTAATTGATTCCCTCTCAGATTATTTTCCGCTGTTAAGACAGGATCCGGAAAGCGGTAAAAACACTTACGCTGTCGTTCAGGCAGAAGATGAACTATCTGCCGTAGGTATGACGATTGGCGCAGGTTGGGCCGGTTTACGATCCATGACGGCCACATCAGGCCCCGGTTTGAGCCTGATGGCCGAGTATCTGGGATTGGCGTATTTTACCGAAGTTCCCATCGTGGTCTGGGATGTTCAACGTGTGGGTCCCAGCACGGGCATGCCGACTCGTACCGCTCAGGCAGACCTTACATTTGCAAATTTTATTTCGCATGGCGATAAAAAACATATCATTTTATTACCTGCGAATATCGATGAGTGTTTCGAGTTCGCCTGGAAATCCCTGGATATAGCCGGAGGGCTGCAAACGCCCACACTTGTTTTAATCGATCTGGATTTAGGTATGAACCATTGGATGGGTAAACGATTTAGTTACCCGGACCGGCCAATTGATCGCGGAAAAATTCTATGGGAAGAAGACCTTGAGCGGATTTTAGATGAAAACAACGGAACCTGGGGACGTTATATGGATATTGATCATGATGGCATTCCGTATCGAACGGTTCCAGGTAATATGCATCCGCGCAGCGCTTATTTTGCGCGGGGCACAGGCCATGATGAATATGCTCGTTATACGGAAGATCCGGAAATCTGGGAAAAAACCATGGATCGGATTGCCAAAAAGATGGAAACGGCAGTCTCAATGCTGCCGGAACCGGTTATTAACAAAGATACAAATTCAAAAATTGGTTTAATTGCTTTTGGCACCACGGATGACGCCGTCAACGAAGCCAGATGTTTATTAAAACAAAAAGGTATGGCAACCGATTACCTGCGAGTTCGTGCCATCCCATTTGATATAGCGATTCGTAATTTTATTTTGGAACACGAAACCGTTTATGTTATTGAATTAAATCGTGATGGGCAAATGAAACAACTATTAACCCTTGAAGCACCGGACCTGGCATATCGTTTAAAACTGATTGCGCATGCAGATGGATTGCCCATGACCGCTTTATATATCGTTAATCATTTACTGGCACAGGAAGGAAAATAATTATGGCAACACAGTCGGTTGAGACAACCGTAAAAGCGGATGTAAATAAAGCCGGTCTGACCCGTCAGGAGTATCGCGGTGCACCAAGCACATTGTGCCAGGGGTGCGGTCATAACTCGGTCGCAGGGCAAATTATTTCAGCCTGTTATGAAATGGACATCATCCCTGAAAAGGTGGTGAAATTTAGTGGAATCGGGTGTTCCAGTAAGAGCCCCAACTATTTTTTGAGCCGTTCATTTGGGTTTAACGGTTTGCATGGACGCATGCCGTCTTTGGCTGCCGGCGTTTCTTTTGCAGATACATCCTTAAAAATATTTGGCATCAGCGGCGATGGCGATACCGCCAGCATTGGCATGGGGCAGTTTAAACACGCCGTCAGGCGTAACACGCCCATGGTTTACGTGATTGAAAATAATGGCGTTTATGGCCTGACAAAAGGGCAATATTCTGCCACGGCTGAACAAGGCCTTGAGATTAAAAATCATGGTAAAACAAAATATCTGCCGGTCGATTTGTGCATTGAAGCATTATCGGCCAATGCCACATTTGTCGCACGGTCTTTTGCGGGTGATCCTAAACAGGTGCGTGAATTAATTAAAGCTGCCTTTCACCATAAAGGCGTGGCTGTATTAGATATCATCAGCCCGTGTATGACGTTCCACAATATGGAAAACTCCATCCATTCATATTCCGGCGGGCGAGACCATGAAGCGCCGATCCATAATCTCTCTTTTGTGCCGGCACGTGATGAAATTATGGTAGAAGACTTCGAACAAGGCAGCGTACGTGAAG
>JAJTBH010000525.1 GCA_021287005.1 Anaerolineae bacterium | reverse complement strand
GGGTATCTGTATGCCCCATCCGTACAACCGGTAAAAAATCTGCCCAACCAGGTATTAACTGTGTTGCCCGGCAGCAGTACCGGTCAGGGTTTTTGGGCAGAAGTCACCATCCCCTACGTTGACATTTTCCCTGAAAAGGCGCCCTGTTCGCCCTGGCTGGCAAATGTGCCCAAACCGCGTTTATATTACAGTCAGGTCATGTGGATCGATCAAATACGCACCAATACGAATACCGGCAAGGCCGAATATCGGGTTAATGAAAAATATGGAAACTGCGGTGATACTTACTGGGCGGCGGCTGAAGCCTTCCGACCCATTACGGAAGAAGAAATCTCGCCCATTCATCCCGATGCAGTCGATAAATACATCCATGTCGATTTAAACCATCAGACACTTTCATGTTTTGAAGGAAAAGATGAAGTTTTCTTCTGCCGCATTTCTTCGGGAGCAAAATTTGATTACCAGGGCAACGCCGTCGAAAAATATTCAACGCCCATCGGCGAACATTTACCCTGGCGTAAGAGTATTGCCATCCATATGAGCGGCGGTTCTACCGGGGCGGGTTGGGATACGCCCGGAATTGCCTGGACAACATTTTTTGACCCGGACGGCGCGGCCATTCATTCCACTTTCTGGCACAATGATTTTGGAACACCTCGCTCGCATGGTTGTGTTAACGCACGCCCTGAAGATTCCAAATGGGTTTTCAGGTGGGGGTTACCAACCGTTTCGCTGGATCCTGGAAATATTGATATTACCGGGCCGGGCGGGACCATTGTGGATGTGGTCGACCAGTAAAAACAATTATATTCTTTCGAAGCGATTTTTAAAGGCCGCTCTGTTTGAGTTAAAGGCTATGGTTTTAATTCTACACATGCCTATTCCTTTCTCCTGATTTAATCACCGGTAAAAGCCTGTTTTTTATTGTCTCTCATGAGATGATATTTTTCTGACCGACATTTTAACAATTATGGGCACGAATAATAATAAATTGTATAACAATGAAAATAACGAGGTGGGCTAAAAATGATCAATGTAACCATCTACTATACTGAAGGTAATTCAGCCTGTGATGAAGTATTGGCTATTCTGGAAGAAATAAAAAACGAAAAAGAAATTTTGATCACAAAAATTAATATAAACAGCGATTTTTCGATTATGGAAAAATATCGCGATCAAGTTCCGCTCGTTTTGGTAGGTCCCTACCGGCTAACATACCCGCTTAATAAAACCGATTTGTTGGTAGCCATTAATGCGACCGGCGACCGGCAGGAAAAATTGGGGATGGATGAGAATTATCGCGAAAAAGTTAAACGTGGATCTGAAATTTCCCGAACCGATCGTTTAACCTTGTGGTTAAGTCGTTATTATATTTTGTTATTAAATATAGTCCTGTTTGTTTATATCGGACTGCCATTTCTGGCTCCGGTGTTCATGGAACGCAAGCTTGAACTTCCTGCCCGGGTGATTTACGCCATTTATAACCCCGTTTGTCATCAACTTGCCTTTCGTTCGTGGTTTTTATTTGGTGAACAGGCTTATTACCCAAGGGCGCTTGCTGAAATTCCAGGTGTTAAGACCTATGAAGATGTGACGGGTTTAAATTCTGAAGATATCGGCAAAGGCAAAGAATTTATCGGCAACCCGACTGTTGGATATAAAGTTGCCTTATGTGAACGCGATGTTGCCATTTATTTTTCTATGTTATTGTTCAGCCTGGTTTTTATGATCACTGGAAGAAGAATAAAGGGTATACCGTGGTATATCTGGGTGGGGTTTGGCATGGTTCCCATGGGATTGGACGGCGGCTCGCAGTTGTTCAGTTTCTTTCAAGGAATTGTTCCATTCTGGATTCCACTGCGCGAAAGCACGCCACTCTTACGCAGTATTACCGGTGTGCTTTTTGGTGTAACAACCGTCTGGTATGTTTTACCCATCATTGAAGAATCAATGATTGAAGGACGAAGTTTCATTTTAAGAAAAGTTGCCATTATTAATCATCAGGACAAATAATAATCATGTCGTTTACAACAGAAAATTCATTATCGTACTTTACTTTTGAAATATTTCCCAAAAGTGAAGTTGGACATGGTCTTTTTACCCGTCATGGAGGAGTCAGCCCCAAACCCTGGGCTAGTCTTAACCTGGGTGGATTGGTGGACGACCCGCGAGAAAACGTGATTGAGAACCGGCGGCGAATGTTTTCCATCTTTAATCGTCCGGTTGAATCTTTATTTGACGTCTGGCAGGTTCACAGCGCCGAAATCGTAGCCACCGATATTCCGCGCCCGCTGGATGAAACTCACCAGAAAGCGGACGGAATTT
>JAJTBH010000524.1 GCA_021287005.1 Anaerolineae bacterium | reverse complement strand
TTATTCCATATGGAAATTATTCAGGAACGCCTGGAACGCGAATACGACCTGGATATTGTCGTTACCGCTCCTTCGGTTGAATATGAAGTGGTGTTACGCACCGGTGAAACCATTCGGATCGATTCACCGGCACAACTGCCGATCGAAGACGATATTGCTGAGATTAGAGAACCCTGGATGCAGTTGCAGATTTACAGCCCGACCGAATATTATGGCACGGTTATGGAACTGGTCAATAAACATCGCGGCGTTTTTAAGAGCCAGGATTATCCGGCGCCCAAACGCGTGCAGCTTAATTTTGATATCCCACTTTCCGAAATTATCATCAGCTTTTTTGACGAATTAAAATCCCGTTCGCGCGGGTATGCCTCAATGGATTATCAATTTGCCGAATACCGCCCCGGCAACCTGGTGAAATTGGAAGTGCTGGTAAACGGCGAGGCGGTGGATGCACTGGCTTCGATTGTTCACAAAGAAGATGCCTACCACAAGGGACAGGCATTGGTCACAAAATTAAAAGATATCGTTCCACGACAATTGTATGATGTTGCCATTCAGGCTTACAGTCAGGGCCGGGTCATTTCACGTGGAAACGTCAAAGCTGTACGCAAAGACGTGTTGGCAAAGTGTTATGGTGGTGATATCACCCGCAAGAAAAAGTTGTTGGAGAAACAAAAACGAGGTAAACGACGTTTAAAGATGGTAGGTAATGTCGAAATCCCTCAAGAAGCCTTTATGGCTATTTTGCAGCTTGACGATTAAGTTATTTTTCTTTAATAAACAGGATACCGCATGAAGCGTCATTATTTAGTTACCGGCGGGGCAGGGTTTATTGGCTCCAATTATGTTGCTCATTTACTAGAGCGTGGTGAAAAAGTCACCATTTACGATAATTTATCGAGAAGTGGATCGATTTTAAACTTAAAGTGGCTTCGCGAGACTTTTGGTACACAGGCTTTTACTTTGATTGAAAAAGATATTCGAGACGCCGCAGCCATTAAAGCGGCGGCTGTGGATGCCGATGTAATTATGCACATGGCTGCCCAGGTGGCTGTGACCACTTCGGTGACCGATCCACGGGAAGATTTTGAAATCAACGCCCTGGGCACTTTTAATTTATTGGAAGCTGCACGCGCATCCGGTCGAAAACCGGTTATTTTATACACTTCCACCAACAAAGTATATGGCGGCATGGAAAACGTGCGTGTCCTGGAAGCCGAAAGCGATTATCGATATGCCGATTTTCCAATGGGAATTTCGGAAGAACAGCCCATTGATTTCCATTCCCCTTATGGTTGTTCCAAAGGCAGTGGCGACCAGTATATGCGCGATTATGCCCGCATTTATGATATCCCCACCGTCGTTTTTCGCCAGAGCTGCATTTATGGCACGCATCAATTTGGAATTGAAGATCAGGGCTGGATCGCCTGGTTTATTATTGCGGCTGTGCTCGGCAAACCGATTTCAATTTATGGAGATGGAAAGCAGGTGCGGGATGTCTTGTTTGTGGAAGACCTGGTTCGCGCCTACGATGCGGCCATCGAACATATTGATATAACCAGAGGACAAATTTACAACATTGGCGGCGGTCCTGAAATTACCCTGTCCGTCTGGGCGCAGTTTAATCCCATTCTCGAGAAGTTATTAGGGCAAAACATTCCTGTGGCTTATAAAGATTGGCGGCCTGGCGATCAAAGAATATATGTATCGGATATCCGAAAAGCTAAAAAAGATCTGGGGTGGAAACCGCAAATCAGCGTTGAAGAAGGTGTTTCAAAACTTTATCATTGGGTTGTTGCCAATAAACAACTCTTTTCATAAAAAATTATGCGCATTTTGATTGTTCTTACTTATTATCGCCCGCATGTCAGCGGATTAACCATTTATGCCGAACGCCTGGCCCGGGCACTGGCCGAACGTGGTCATCAGGTTACGGTTTTGACCTCTCATTACGAAAAAAACCTGCCTTATGATGAAATGCGCGATGGTGTGCGTGTCATTCGTGTGCCGGTTTTATTACGCATCAGCAAAGGCGTGATAATGCCAGGTTTTCCGTTTATTGCCACACGTTTATTTGCCGAAAACGACGTTGTGCAGATTCACCTGCCTCAATTTGCAGAAGCTGCCTGGGTGGCTTTGTTAGGGCGGTTGTTCAAAAAACCTACCATTGTGACTTATCATTGCGATTTAATCATGCCGCTCGGTATTTTAAGCTGGCTGGCCAACCAGGGTATATTGTTGATGAATTATTTCACTGCCCTGTTTACGCACAAGATCGTAACCTACACTCAGGACTATGCCGAGAACTCATCCTTTTTAAGGCAGTTTATTAAA
>JAJTBH010000523.1 GCA_021287005.1 Anaerolineae bacterium | reverse complement strand
GCATGATTCAATTGGCGTGGGTGAAGATGGCCCTACCCACCAGCCCGTAGAACATGTTACCGTTTTACGCGCCATTCCCAATTTGCTTTCCATTCGTCCGGCAGACGCCAACGAAGTCAGCGAAGCCTGGAAAGCGGCCATTAACAAAAAGAATGGTCCCACGGCTCTGGCATTAACCCGTCAGAACCTGCCTACTTTGGATCGTTCGGTTTACGCGCCGGCCAGCGGCCTGCAAAAAGGCGCCTATGTTCTGGCAGACCTCGGCAAAGGGACACCAGAGATTATTCTGATGGCCTCAGGCTCCGAAGTTTCATTAATTGTCGAAGCCGGTCAAAAACTGGCTGAAGAAGGGGTTAACGTCAGAATCGTCTCCTTCCCCAGTTGGGCGCTTTTTGAACAGCAGGATGCAGCTTATAAAGAATCGGTGTTCCCCAAATCAATCACTAAACGTGTTGTCGTTGAAGCGGCCTCTCCCTTCGGTTGGGAGCGTTATGCCGGCGATAATGGCAAAATCATTGCCATCAATCATTTCGGTGCCTCTGCTCCGGCGGCTCGTTTGTTTAAAGAATTCGGCTTCACTGTCGAAAACGTCGTAAATACGGCCAAAGAATTAATTAACACGAAATAGGGATAGATCATGCGTATTGGTGTTGCTTCAGATCATGCCGGTTTTCCATTAAAATCAGTCGTTATTGAAACGGTTAAAAATGCCGGTCATGAAGTAATTGATTATGGAACCGATAGTGCCGAAAAACGAGTGGATTTTCCTGATTTTGCGGAAAAAGCCGCACGTGCCCTTCAAGAAAAAAGCATTGACCGGGCAATTTTAATTTGTGGTTCAGGCGTTGGCGTTTGCATATCGGCCAATAAATTTAAAGGTGTTTATGCAGCCATCTGCCATGATATTTATTCAGCTCATCAGGGTGTTGAGCACGATAATATGAATGCGCTCTGCCTTGGCGGGCGAATCATCGGGCCGGAACCGGCCGCCGAAATTGTTAAAGCCTATCTTGCCGCAAATTTCATTGAAGATCCGCGCTTTATCAATCGTGTTCAGAAAATTAAGAACTTTGAAAAGCAGGAGAAATAATGAGTCGTATATCAGATTTACACAATTTGGGACAGTCGCTCTGGTATGATAATATCCAGCGCCGATTGTTGCTCGATGGCAGCATGGCCAAAAGGATTAACAACGAAGATTTCCTGGGTATGACCTCAAATCCGGCCATTTTTAATAATGCCATCGCAAAATCCAGCGATTATGACAGTGATTTGCAGCCCATGGCCTGGGCGGGTTGGAAAGCAGAAGAAATATTTTATCAGTTGGCCATTGAAGATATTAAAACCGCTGCCGGTTTATTTACCGCCCAATATGAAAAATCGAATCATCTTAATGGTTACATCAGCCTCGAGGTCAGCCCCTACCTCGCCAATAACACACGCGGTACGGTTGAAGAAGCCAAAAAGCTGTGGAAGCGCGTTAACCGACCTAATTTGATGGTAAAAATTCCGGCAACCAAAGCCGGCATTCCCGCCATTAAACAAGCCATCGCCGAAGGTATTAACGTCAATGTAACATTAATATTTTCATTGGAGCGCTACAAAGAAGTTATTCACGCTTATATTGACGGTCTGGCTGAACGGCATAAAAAGAATCTACCCATCAATAACATCGCATCAGTAGCTTCTTTCTTCATTTCCCGGTTTGATTCCAAAATTGACGCCCAGCTTGAAAAGTTGATCGCCGAGGATAAAAGTAAAGCCGCTTCATTACAAAACTTGTTGGGGAAAGCGGCGATTGCCAACGCCCAACTGGCCTATTCACTCTTTTTGGATGAATTTAATAGCGATAAATTTAAGACCTTAAAAGCTGCCGGAGCTCGTGTCCAACGTCCGCTCTGGGCTTCCACAAGCACCAAAAATCCCAACTATCGTGACGTAATTTACATCGAAGAATTAATTGCCCCTGATACGGTTAACACCGTTCCTCCGGCCACTCTGGATGCCTATGCTGATCATGGGAATGCAAAAGTAAGCATAACCCCTGAAAGCATGAAACAGGCTGCTGAAACGATCAATCGCCTTGAGAAACTGGGAATCAATCTGGATGACGTCGCAAAAGCCCTTGAAGATGAAGGTGTAAAAGCTTTTGCCGTCGCTTATGGCGACCTTCTTAAAACGATTGAAGGGCGTTGTAAACAATTTAAAAAAGACCTGTCCGGTTTGGCAGCAAAAATTCCTCCTGCTATTAAATCTCTGGAGACCGATCAGTTTAGCAAACGGATGGTAGAAAAAGACCCCACACTCTGGACGGCAAACACAGCCGCGCATGCTGAAATTACAAACCGCCTGGGTTGGCTGGC
>JAJTBH010000011.1 GCA_021287005.1 Anaerolineae bacterium | reverse complement strand
CATCCCGGCCTTCTCCCTGGAAGGGATGTGGGGATAGAAGCTGACCCTCATCCCGGCCTTCTCCCTGGAAGGGAGAAGGTGTGGGGGGGCGGCAATCATAAAAATAATCCCCGGTGAGGTGGAGCACCTTACCGGGGATGGCGGATTTATGGGCTTGTTATTTTAGAAAATCTACGGCGGCTCGTTCGATGGGCAGGCCTGTTTTGTAACGCTGCATGAAGGCGTTAAAACCGTCGATGTCGCGCTGCTCGGGTTGGATGGTGAGCCCTTTTTGACCGGCAAAAACTTTGCCGGTGAGGTAGGCATCAAGGGCTTCACTGCCGGTTTTGTAGAGCATATAAGCGCCCAGCAGGGCGATGCCCCAGGCGCCGCCTTCGCCGGCGCTTTCCATGACGGTGACGGGCACGTTCATGGCGGCGGCCATGATCTTTTGCCCGACGCCTTTGGTCTTAAAGAAACCGCCGTGGCCCAATAACTGGTCGAGTTTGACCTGTTCCTGTTCGAGGATGGCCATGCCGATTTTTAAGGCACCGAGTGAGGAGAAGAGGTGGGTGCGCATGAAGTTGGCGAGGGTGAAACGGCTTTCGGGGGTGCGCACGAAAACGGGGCGGCCTTCGGCAAAGTGGGTGAGGTGTTCACCGGAAAAATAGTTATAGGCCAACAATCCGCCGCCGTCAGGGTCGCCTTCAAGGGCTTGCTGATAGAGGGTTTCAAAGAGGCGCGATTGGTTAACTTCGGCGCCGAGCGCGACGGTGAATTCGTGGAAGAGGCCGACCCAGGCATTCAGGTCGGAGGTGCAGTTGTTGCTGTGCACCATAGCGACGGGCATGCCGGCGGGGGTGGTGACCATGTCGATTTCGGGATAAAGTTTGGAGAGGGCTTTCTCCAGGACGATCATGGCAAACACGGATGTACCGGCAGAGACATTGCCGGTGCGCACGCCGACGCTGTTGGTGGCGACCATGCCGGTGCCGGCGTCGCCTTCGGGCGGGCAGAGGGGAATGCCGGCTTTAAGCTGGCCGGTGGGGTCGAGCAGTTTGGCGCCTGCGGCGGTGAGGGTTCCGGCGGCTTGACCGGCAACCAGGACCGTGGGAAGAATGTCTTGCAGCTTCCAGGGCATGTTTTCCTGTTTGAGCAGGTCGTTAAATTGGGCGAGCATCGACGCGTGATAGGTGTTGGTGCGGCTGTCGATGGGGAACATGCCGGAGGCTTCACCGATGCCCATGACTTTTTCACCGGTTAATTTCCAGTGGACGTAGCCTGCCAGGGTGGTCAGGTGCGTAATATCCTTTACGTGCGCTTCCTGATTAAGGATGGCCTGGTAAAGATGGGCAATGCTCCAGCGCTGGGGGATGGTGAACTGGAACAGGTCGGTGAGTTTGTCGGCGGCCTGGGCGGTGATGGTGTTGCGCCAGGTGCGAAAGGCGGCCAGCGGCTGGCCTTCTTTATCGAAGGGCAGATAACCGTGCATCATGCCGCTGAAGCCAATGGCGCCGATGGTTTTGAGCGGGGTCTCATATTTTTCGAGAACCTCGGCGCTCACTTTACGATAACTTTCCTGTAGACCGGTCCAAACGTCTTCGAGATGGTAGGTCCAGACACCATTTTCGAAGCGATTTTCCCAGTCAAAACTACCCGATGCGAGCGGGGTATGATCCTTCCCGATCAAAACTGCTTTGATGCGTGTCGAACCGAATTCGACGCCCAGAACAGTTTCCCCGTTCTCAACGGCACTGCGAATATCTTTGATATTCATATTCCACTCCCATTTGATTTGAGTTTAATAAAAAGATTTATTCCCTCACAATAATTATATGAAAAACCGCAGTTTTTAACAAATATTAATTGACGAAATTGGCGTACCGGGTTACATCTGTCATGTAAAAAATAATCCGAGTGAAGAACCCATATAAGGCCGATTAAGTCTGTGGCATCCAGACCAGCGGGGGGAATGTGAGAATCAGAAAAAGAAGCTCATCATCCATTTTACGGGTCAATATCATGGAGGCGCCAAGAATGGATGGAAAACCGGGCCGGTCGAAATTAGGCCGCAAAGCGGTGGGGTGAGCCTTTTGTATTGTGGTTTGGATAAATTGATGGCGCGCAGTGCGGGTCACTCCACCCTACGATTCATCGTGCGTTTTTTCGGGTCAATATCATGAAGGTGTCGAAAATGAATGGAAAACCGGGCCGGTTGAAATTGGGCGGCAAAGTGGTGGGGTGAGCCTTTTGTATTGTGGATTGGATAGATTGATGGCGCGCAGTGCGGGTTAACGTATTTTACGACTTTTTTTCTTTGCTTTTTAAAATTAAAACGGCGGTGCGGGCGGCTTCGGCGAGGTGGATGAAATTGTGCGAGGTGGCGGTGCGGGTTAAGAAAAAAGCTCTGATACGACCGGTGTAATACTCGGCCAGCCAGAAGCCGCTCCGGCTGATGGAGCCTTCCTCAACCAGTTCCATCACATCGGGTGTGGGCAGGTCTTCTTTAAGTTTATCGACGGTTAAACCCCGGACCAGTTGGCGGGTTTGTTGGCCGACGGACAAACGATAGTCCAACAGGGCCGGGATATGTATGCGGGCGCTCAAATCGGCTACGCCGGCGGGGGTCATGCCGGCGCCGCAGTCACGCACGGTCATGTTCATTAATGGCAGCCAGTTGCCGGTATCCAAAACCTGGGGCGTTTTAAATACCAGGCGGTTGATGGTCATATCTTCAATGCGGGTGATGTGCCAAAGCAGCCAGGCAACGGAATTAGAGTCCGGTTTTAAACGCAAACGCATTAAATCTTCAGATAAGGGGGCGAGGGCTTCATCCTGCAAAGACCAGGTGCCGTTATTGTACAGGGCGGCGCTATGGACTGCTGCATGCTGTTGAAAAAACACTTGTTGGGCTTCAGCAAAATGTGTTTTGGCTCCCAAAAGTTTTCGCAGCCGGTCCTGTTCGCGTGTCCAGTTTTTTCGATGATCCATGTCGGTTAACCTGTGTTTAAAAGATGGGCCAATTATAGCGGTTAATCGGATTTGTTTAAAAAATGATTACCGGTAAAAAAATTAAAGGGACAGCCCGGCTTGATACGCCTCGAGCATGGCCGTTTTTCCGCGAACGTCGCCCACATTCCAGGCGCCGGTACCGTAGATGATGCCCAACTCACGGGGGGCATCGAGACAATCGGTGAAGGCTCGAAAGCCGTCGATGGTGCGTTGGACGGCCTGGTGGAAAGGATTAAAACATTTTTGTGCATTGTTTACCTCTGTATAAAACCGGCAGCCGGAGTATCCGGCAAGGCTGCCGGTTGGTTGTTGGTGATGTTCGGGAAATAACTTAACGTCCCGTCATTTTTTCCATACTTTCGGGATACCGTTCGCCCTGAATGTTTATTAAAGCGGATGCGGTTTCGATGTCGCGCAGGTCTTCGGCTGAAAGTTGCACATCAACTGCGCCAATATTTTCTTCCAGGCGGGCGCGTTTGGTGGTGCCGGGGATGGGCACAATAAAGGGCTTTTGAGCCAACAGCCAGGCCAGGGCAATTTGAGCGGGTGTGGCGTTTTTGCGCTGCGCGATTTCGCCCAATAAATCTACAAGGGATTGGTTGGTTTTGCGCGCTTCGGGGGTGAAACGCGGCAGGCTGTTGCGAAAATCGTTTTTATCAAAGGTGGTCTTTTCATCCATTTTTCCGGTCAAAAAACCGCGGCCCAGGGGGCTGTAAGGCACAAAACCGATGCCGAGTTCTTCAAGCGTCGGCAATATTTCTTTTTCGGGGCCACGCGTCCAGAGGGAATATTCGCTCTGCAGGGCGGTCAGGGGCAGCACGGCATGGGCGTGGCGGATGGTTTGGGCTCCGGCTTCGGACATACCAAAATGTTTCACCTTGCCGGCCTGAACCAGGTCTTTGACGGCACCGGCCACGTCTTCAATGGGCACATCGGGGTCCACGCGGTGCTGGTAAAAGAGGTCGATGGCTTCAATTTTAAGGCGTTTGAGCGAGGCTTCGGCGACTTCCTTGATATGCTGCGGGCGGCTATCCACCCCGGTCCAGCGTTCGCGGCCGGTGGGGTCGAGTTTAAAACCGAACTTGGTGGCGATTACCACCCGGTCGCGGTAAGGGGCGAGGGCTTCTCCCAACAATTCCTCGTTAATAAAGGGGCCGTAGACTTCGGCCGTATCAAAAAAAGTGACACCCATTTCAACGGCGGTTTGCAGCAGGGCGATCATTTCTTTTTTGTCGGCAGGCGGACCGTAGGAAAAACTCATGCCCATGCAGCCCAGACCGAGGGCTGAAACTTCAAGGGCTCCCAATTTACGTTTTAACATTTCTAAACCTTTCTTTTTTACTTTTTATGCAGTTTTTTGACCGAATAAATGCTTGATAAACCGACGCGTTATTCTTGAAACGCTTTTTCCCTGGTTAACAGAGCATTTTCGTAACCATCAATTTTATAATTTAGGACAGCCAGAGTTTTATTTAATTCCTCGATTTTGGATAACAGGTGGGTACGCTGTTCTTCAAGGATTTCTTTTCTGGCCTGGATGGTTTCGTCACCCTGTTGGAGCAGGGCGATATAATCAATTAACGCTTCTATGGGCAGCCCGGCGCAACGCATACATTTAATAAACTCAATGCGCCGCAGGTCGATTTCAGCATAATCACGAATGCCGCTGTCGTTGCGAGAAACGGGTGGGATCAGACCGATACGTTCATAATAACGCAGGGTGTCCAGAGACAGGCCAAATTGTTCACTGAC
This sequence comes from Anaerolineae bacterium, assembly GCA_021287005.1. Taxonomy (GTDB): domain Bacteria; phylum Chloroflexota; class Anaerolineae; order Anaerolineales; family Anaerolineaceae; genus JAJTBH01. Next base: position 20,213 of record JAJTBH010000011.1, on the reverse strand, counting down.
TTGGGCTATTTTCATTTTTTACCTCCGCCTTTTTAGTGTAACACCTGGAGTAAACTCCAGGTCAAGAGGCAAAAAACACCAGTTTTATTAAATGATCATGATTAATAAACACTAATATTTATCGGCCAGCAAATTACTGGCGTGGATGACATCTTCCTGCAAAATTAAACGCACCCGCTGCGGTTCCTCAAAAAACGGGCTGTGTGCGGAATTTTCGAAAGTGTAAAAACCTTTAACGGGCGCATCTATCGAATTTAAATATTCCTTGGCGAGTTGGTAAGAACAGGTGTAATCATATTTGCCAACCAAAAAATAAACCGGCAGATTCAGGCGGCGAACCTGTTGGGTTAAATCGGTGGCAAACATGGTATCGCGCAGTGTGTTCCTTGAAAAAATTTTGCCGCGCCACAGGTTAATTTTTTCAGTCAGGGTAAGCTGGGGGCTTAACCAAGAGGGGAAAAAGACGCCGCTGACGATGGACAGCATGTCGCGCGTGGTGCCGAAACCAAGGGCGTGCATGGCATCATCACGGATTAAATCATAGGCGCGGGGCAGGGGGCCTTCCAGGGTGGGAGCGGCTTTTTGCAGCTTTTTTAACATGCTCTGGTTGCCGTTGGCCCGGTATTGTTCAAGCATATAAACATAGGCCAGCATTTCAGATTTAAGCTGGTAAGTCATCTGGCCCATGCCGATGTAAGCATAAAACAGGTCGGGGTAACGGGCGGCGGCTTGAATGCCAAAAAAACTGCCGCCGGAATGAGCCATCAGGTAAATTTTATCCTTATGGAAACGTTGGCGCAGGTAATTAGAAACCGCCACGGTATCTTCGATAAACTGTTCAACCGTCATACTTGCCGGCGGTATATTGGGGGAATATGATAAACCGGCGCCGCGCTGATCCCACCAGACCATTGTGAAATCATTTTCCAGACCGGTCGGGTATTGTTCGGTGATAAAATATTCGGGCAAACCGGGGCCGCCATGCAGAAAAAGTAAAACGGGGTTATTAATATCCTTACTCTGGATAAAAAAACCCATTGGAAAACCGTTTATCGGGACATGGATTTTTTCGGAAAGGCTGTTGGGCGGCGGTTTTCCGTTTTCATTCAACACGGGTTTAATCTTAGCGGGACTTAACGCCCATAAAACGGCAAAGGACAAAAATAGCAACACGACAATAACAAATAAATAAAATATCATGATCCGTCCGGCCTTTCGTTTAAAAAATAAGGGCGACTGATTATTGTGTTTCAGCCTTGTTAGATAATCGGCGGGGCACCATTTTTAAAGGGGGATGAAAAAAGAAAATTGTTAACCAACAAGGATTACTTTAATTATATTAAAGGATAATTTTTGCGTAAAGGAATAAAAAACACAAAAACGGCGCGGCCTGTTAAGGCCGCGCCGTTGGGGAGGGGGGAAGTTGTTTAAGTAAGGATTAATTCAGTTTAAAACGAGAGACCACATTTTGCAAATCCTGAGCCATACCGGCCAGGGAGCGGGCTGAGGCGGAAACTTCCTCGGCCTGGGCGTTCATTTCTTCGGCGCTGGCGCTGACTTCTTCAACGGCGGCGCTGTTTTCTTCACTGACGCTGGCGATGGCTTCGACAGCCTGGGTTACTTCATTTGATCCGGCAGCCATCTCTTCGGTCGAAGCTGTGTTCTCTTCAACGACGGCAGAAACCGAGTCCATAGAGGCAACCAGTTCGCCGGCCAGCGCGCTCATCTTTTCAGCGGCCTGCGAGATATATTCACCAATTTTCTGACCTTCGTCTGAGGATTTTAAGATGGCATCCAATGAGCGGCGAGATTCTTCGGCCTGGGATACACCTTTTTCAACCTCCGTCGAGCTTTCGCTCATGGCATTAACCGCCTCGTTGACCGTCTGCTGAATGCCGTGTACCAGAGAACCGATTTCGCGGGTGGCTGAGGCCGATTTTTCGGCCAGCTTGCGCACTTCATCGGCCACCACGGCAAAACCCTTGCCATGTTCGCCGGCGCGGGCGGCTTCGATGGCGGCGTTGAGGGCCAGCATGTTGGTCTGGCTGGCGATATCGTCGATGGTTTCCACGATGGTGCCAATTTCAGCCGAACGTTTGCCCATTTCTTCAACCCTGCCGGAGGAAAAACCGACCTTGCTTTTGATGGTTTGCATACCTTCAACAGTATTTTCTACCATCATAACGCTGTTTCGGGCAACCGCGGTGGCAGACTGTGCGCTGCTGACCTGCGCCTTTGCCTGTTCGGCGACGGTATGGATGATGCCTGACAATTCGGCGGTTTTTTGTGCCGCCTGGTTGACTGCTTTGGATTGATCCTGTGCGCCGCGGGCGACGCCATCCACTGCGCGCGCCATTTGTTCAACCGAAGCGGCAGTTCTGCTGGTGGAATCGGTTTGCTGGCTGATGCCTTTGGCGACCTGTTGAATGGTCATGGCGATCTGGTGGGTAACTTTTTCAGACTCGATGGAAGAATCGGCCAACTGTTCGGAAGCGGCGCTGACATTTCCGGCGTTTTCAGCCACCTGATTAATCGCGCCACGCAAATTGTGGACCATTTTGGTAAAAGCCAGGCCAAACAAATCGCGGTCACTGCGCGATTGCGGGGTGATGGTCAGATCGCCGTTTGCCAGACTTTCGGCTGCGCCGGCCAATTCCTTGAGGTAAACAATCATGGATTGGAAGGCTTCCGCCACCAGACCGACTTCATCGCGATTTACCACTTTTATTTCCTGGTTAATATCACCGACAGCAATCTGGCGCGCCGCATTAGCCACCAGGTTTAATGGACGGGTTAATAAAGATGCAAAATAAAAAGCGAAAACGCCAAAAATGACAATCAAAATACTTTCGACAATAATAACCAACAATCCCATATTACTGGCTGGCCGGTTAATTTCTTCCTGGTCGATAATGCTGATTAAACCCCAGGTTGTATTTCCGGTCTGGATGGGCTGATAAAAACCTTCAACTTCCTTATTGCGATAATTTATGTAGGAAGCCGTGCCGGAGCGCCCGGCCAAGGCTTCGCTTGCTGCAAAGGAGTTATCTTTTAATTCCAGTTCGCTGCGGGTCTGAATGGTTTTGTTAGCCAACAAATCTTCGGTAAAGCGGGATGGGGTGATGAAATAACCCTGTTGATTAATTAAATAGGTTTCATCACTTTCACCGCTGTGTGCGGCCGCCATCAGTTCACCCCAGGTTTTAGTTGTGTTGGCGGCGATGATTCCACCAATGGTACGACCGTTGAGCTGGATAGGCGCATAAAAAACGATAACTACATCTCCGGTATCCTGTGCGACAACCGGGTCGGATACACCCGATTTTCCCTGCATAATATCCGTAAAATAAGCACGTTTGGAGATATCCATACTATTGTTTGATGAGCTTGCGATGGTTTTTCCATCAGGTCCAACGGCATAAAAAGAGCTGAACATTGGAAATTCTTTACCAATGACCTTGAGGTAATCTGAAAGCCGGTCCGGGTCCATAGATGTGGCAATTTCATTACCGGCAATCGAACGGATGATGGCGATATTGTTATTCAGAGTATCTTTTACATTACTGCTGATAAGGGTTGAGGATTGTTTAAGCTGGTCTTTGGCCAGGTCGTAGAGCGTGGAGCGGCTCTGAAAATAAATAATGGTGCCGATTGCCAGGGCGACAATTAACACCATTAGATCACATAATAAAACTATTTTGCCTTGCATTGATTGAAAAAACTTTATTTTATTTTTCGTTGATGACTGCGCTGACATAAAGAGCTCCTTGTTGATGCAACCAATTTAATAATTTAATAAAGACTATTACGGTTAAATTTGTGATAATTAAATAAATAAAAAATAAAAAGGTTTAAACTTTTACTTAAATGTTATAAAAATTTTAAATATTCTATTAAAAAACGAACAAATAATAGTGGGGGCGAATTTATAAAACATAGGCAAACTGGTTCATTCCGTAAATAAAACAAACGTGGCGAATTATAAATTCGATTGAAAAAAAGAACTGTCAGGGGAACTTGATTTAAATAACTAGAAAAATTGATAACGTAATAAGCGACTCCTGTATAGATGTTTATCAAAAGCAGGTATTTTGCCGGGGGGTACAAAAGGGTTATTTCGTGGGTGATTAATCTCCTTAAAGCGTGATTCTTTAAAAAAAGTACTTGACTTTTATTTTTTGAATGCCTATACTGAATTTAGTTACTCACACAATGTTAATAATTGTAACACAAAGTTAATTATTATTCTTTTCTTGAGGTTTATTTAATAAATGCGTTTCACTCCCACGATAACAGCAGCAGAAATGCGCGGCATAAACCGGACAGCGGTGTTGGATACCATCCGCAGAGAGGGGCCGATTGCACGGACGCAAATTGCCGAGGCGCTACAAATCAGCCTGATGACGGTCATGCGAATTGCCGATGAACTGGAAGCGGAAGATTTAATTCGTCCCACGGGGACAAAAGAATACAGCGGCGGGCGTAAACGCCCCTTGCTTGAGTTTAATGCCACCGGGCACCTGGTGATCGGTGTGGATATGAATGAAAACCGGCTTTACGGGGTGGTGGCTGACCTGGCGGGAAACGTTTTAATTGAACGCACAACCGTGAACAGCGCCAACGGGAAATATGAATATGAACCGTTGGAGGCACTGATTGAAAACCTTTTACAATTTGCGCGCCAAACCGAAAAACATATTCGCGGCATCGGCATTGGCGCGTCGGGCATTACTTATACGCGAGGTGACCAGGTGTGCTGGGCACCCAGTTATGAATGGCGCGACTTTCCGCTCAAGGAAAAACTGGAGAACCGGTTTGCCTTGCCGGTGATCATGGATAACGATGTTAACCTGGCCGTATTGGGAGAAATGTGGTTCGGGGTGGGGCAGAACAGCAGCAACCTGGTGTTAATGTTAATCGGCAGCGGCGTGGGCGCAGGCATCATCACCAATGGCGCTGTATATCGCGGGTCGCACCTGACGGCGGGTGAAATCGGCTTTTTATTACCCGATCGAGCATCGTTGGGGGTGCCAAGAGAAGGATTTGGCGCACTTGAGGCTTTGGCATCCAGCACCAGCATTGTGGCAAAAGCCCGCAGGATTTTGAAGGACGAACTAAGCGAGGAAGAACTGGCAGCGCTAACGGCTTCGCAGGTATGTGATGCTTATTATGCCCACGAAGCCTGGGCGCAAAACATCATTCGGGATGTGTTTGATTACCTGGCGCAGGCCGTGGCTGCCCTGGCGGTCTGTTTTGACCCGGACATGATCATTATTAACCAGGAGATCTGCCAGGTGCCCGAATTGTTAATCGAGGGGCTCTACCGGCGCATAGAGGGCACGATTCCATTACGCCCAAAAATAGTCGCTTCAAAGTTGGGGCACCGCGGCATTGTGATGGGCACCATTATTGAGATCCTTTATAACACGTCGGATTATTACATGGTACGCAAGCTTAACTGAAATAAACGCAGCGACATAATCAATCGATTGATTGTTATTGCAGGTAAAAGGTTAGTTATAGACTGAATAAAAAGGAAAAGGAGCGAGTCATTATCATGGAAAAATTAGCAATTCTGGGCGGCCAACCGGCCAAAACCAAAGATTTTCCCGCCTGGCCACAGTACGATGAGGCGGAAGAAAAAGCAGTATTGGATGTGTTGCACAGCCGGGTCTGGTGGCGAACACCCGGTACACAAACTTTATCGTTTGAAAATCGTTTTGCCGAATATCAACAGGCAAATATGGCGTGGCCTGCACCAATGGCACCGCTGCACTGGAAATTGCCATTTCGGCGCTGGGTATTGGCCTGGGCGATGAAGTGATCGTGCCCGATTTCACCTTTGTGGCGACGGCCAGTGCAGTGTTATACGCCGGCGCCATGCCCATCCCGGTGGATGTAAACCCCGGCACTTACTGCATCGACCCCGAAAAGGTGAAAGCCGCCATCACCCCGCGCACCAAAGCAATCATTGCCGTGCATGTGGCCGGGCATCCCGCCGATCTGGATCGTTTGCAGGAAATCGCCCGCATTCACAACCTGTTTTTGATTGAAGACAGCGCGCATGCACACGGCTCCGAGTGGAAGGGGCATAAAGTCGGCAGCATCGGCACAATTGGCACGTTCAGCTTTCAGGCCAGCAAATTAATGACGGCCGGCGAAGGCGGCATGGTGGTGACCAACAGTGAAGACCTGGCCGTGCGGATTCGTTCGGTGCACGATTGCGGCCGCATGCCCGACCAGTGGTTTTATGCTCATTTTATTAATGGCTCCAACTACCGTTTGAGTGAATGGCAGGGCGCGGTGTTAAACCAACAATTAAACCGCCTGGATGGACAGGCCGCCATCCGCAGCCGCAATGCCGCTTACTTAAACAAAACCCTGCCGGAAATCAAAGGTATTCAACCGCAAAAGCTGGATGCCCGCGTTACCCGCCACGGCCAATATTGTTACATTTTCCGTTATGAAAAGAGCGCCTTTAAAGGGCTGTCACGCGAGAAGTTTATCGAAGCCCTGGCGGCCGAAGGTATTCCCACCCAGGCCAGCTATCCGCCCATTCGCCTGTTGGATGTTTTCCAGAATGGCGAGTTCCGCCGCCGTCTGCTGCCCGAACATGCGGCGAGTGATTTCTCCTTCCTCAAAAAATCGAGCCCGGTTTCAGAGGATGCCGCCGAATCAACCGTGTGGCTGGTGCATCGCACTTTACTGGGCGACGAAGGTGATACAGCTCAAATTGTGGACGCGATTAAGAAGATTCAACAACATGCCGGAGAACTGGTTGCCTGATGCCGGGGCCGGGATTGTTATCTTTTGAGTGGAAAGGTGAGGGCTACCAGCCGCTGGTGTTCAGCCAGGACTGGCAGGTAGCCCTGCTTAACTGGGAAGCGGTGATCGACGCCGAAAATATCGGCGAAATTGAACGCCACAACCAGACAGACGAAGTTTTTGTACTGCAAAGCGGCCGCGCCGTGTTATTCACGATTTGCGACGATGAAATGCAGGCCGTTGATATGCAGGCAGGTGTGTTGTATAACGTGACGGCGGCAAGCTGGCACAATTTGATTGCCACCCGCGATGCAAGCTGGGTAATTGTTGAAAAACGCGACACACACCTGTATGATTGTGAGTATCGAAGACTCACAGCAGACGAATTAAATAAATTAAAAGGGCTTTTACCGGACTGGTTGGAACTAAAGCCCAAGTGAGAAAGGAGGCCATATGATAGCCCCCCGCGCGGGATGTTATGCTGTGTATGAACCGCCTGAAGAAGGCTGGCAGGACTGGCAGGAACAGATCAGCCTGATGAGTCAGGAACTGAAAACTATGGGGGTGGATGTTGTTCCGGCGCCGGAAGCAGTGAAAAATCTTGAATCCATGGAGCGTGTGGCTGCATGGTTCATGGGGCAGGATATCGATTTGCTGATCGTGTTGGTGGCAAGCTGGTCATTCGATCATTACACGGTGGAAATTCAGCAAAAAACAGGCGTGCCGGTGATCATTCGCGCCATACCCGGAATCCGCAGCGGGTCCATCGTTGGCTCCCAACAACTCAATTGTTTATTACATGACTTAAATATCGCCTGCCGCCTGTATTACGGTCCGATTGGCGACAAAAAAACCACGCAACAGATGGTGAATTTTGCCAGAGCCTGTGGTATTCAACATGCCTTAAGAGGGGCGCGCATGGCTGTGATTGGACGGCGCACCGAGGGCATGACTCCCACGGCTGTAGATGAGATTGAAATTTTACGTTTATTCGGCCTACGCCTGATTCACCTGGGATTGGACGAACTATTGGAAATTGCCGCCCAGGTGGATGTGGAAGAAGCCCGTTTTGTATGGCAGCGCATGGTTAGCGGTGCAGCAAAAGTTTTATCCCGTACAGAACATGGGATAAATTCTGCACGCAATTATTTAGCCTGCAAAAAAGTGGTCAAACAGCACGGATTATCGGCCATGACGATTGGGTCTTATCCCAAATGCCAGGGAACGATGTGCCTGCCGATTGCATGGTTAAATGAAGAAGGGATTCCCACCGGCTGCGAGGGGGATGTTAATGCCAGCATTAACATGTTGATAGACAGTTATCTCACCAAAGATCCGATTCATTTTGGAGAAATGCTCGCTATCAATGAAGAAGATAACAGCCTGGTCACATCTCATTGCGGCTGCGGCTCGCCTTCGTTAGCCGATGCCAATGGATACATACTGCACCCGGTGCGCCTGGCGAATGACGGAGTTTGCACACGGTATACGGCCAAACCCGGCCCGGTAACTTATGTGAACCTGGTCGGGCGGAAAAATAATTACCGGTTGTGCGCTTTTGAAGGCGAAGCTATTCCCACCGGAATGGTATTTGAAGGAAATCCGCTTAAATTTGTACTTAAGAGCCCGGTTCGGCAGGTTTTTGCCGATGTTGCCGAAAATGGCTTTGGACATCACTGGATGACGACTTATGCCCACATTACACCAGTCTTAAGTGAATTTTGTAAGTTAACCGGGTTGTCTGGTGTATTTCCCGATCTGAAAGAGGTGACTTAAGCCGGTTTAGCCGTGGAAAGGTGTGCAACCGATTTTAGGCTGACACACTTTATCAAGGAGGGTGCCCCCCTGATAACTTCCGCCGACCAACCAAATTTTTATCTACCCATGTGAGGAGGAACAAAATGTCGAAATTTAGATGGTTTACCCTGTTGACCGTATTGGTCATCGCCGCGCAACTGATGGTTGCCTGTGCACCTCAGGCTGCGCCCACCGCCGCCCCGGCCGCTGCCGCCCCTGCTACCGAGGCGCCTGCCGCTGAAGCCCCGGCCGCCGCAGCGACCGAAGCCCCTGCCGCTGCCGCACCCGCAGCCGAAGCTCTGGCGCCGATCGTTGTAGCCTGCTGGAGTGGCCCCGAACATGACAACCTGGTTAAACTGGCTGCCGCTTATGAAGAAAAAACCGGCAACAAGGTCACCGTGGAAGAAATTGCGCGTGAGTCTTATTTTGATAAACTGACCACCACTTTCATTGCCAACGGCAGCGATTATGATGTGGCTTATGTTTCATCCGATTGGCCGCCGGCCTGGATTAACGCCAATGCACTGATGGACCTGGATCAATTCATCAACGATCCCAATGTGGTTGCCAAAGACTTCAACATTAAATCTTACGAGCCTGCCATCAACTCCTTCCGCTACGGCGGCAAAACCTATGCCTTCCCATCCGAAGGCGACACGGCCTGGTTGTTCTACCGCAAAGATTTACTCGAAGCCAAAGGTCTGAAAGTTCCCGAAACCTGGGATGAATACCTGGCGGCTGCCAAAGAACTGACCACTGCCGATACTTACGGCGCCGTGATCGGTGCGAAACCCGATGAAGCCCTGTGGGATTTCATGCATTACCTGTATTCCTTCGGCGGCGAAATTCTGGATGAAAATTACAAACCGATTATCAACAATGAAGCCGGCGTAGCTGCTTTGACCTTCTACAGCGACCTGCTGCGCAAAGAAAAAGTGGTCCCGGCCGATGTGAATACCTATGGTTACAATGAAATCCTGACTTCATTACAGGAAGGTAAAGTTGCCATGGGTGTCGAATGGATGGCTGCCACCCAGACTCTGACCGACTGCACCCAGTCACCCAAAGTCTGCAAAGACGGGCAACCCCTGCTGGGATATACCTATATTCCCGGTTATAAAAAGGCTGACGGCACGGTTGTGCACGGCACCGGCGGTTCAAGCTGGGGTTGGGTTATCCCGGCCGGTTCCAAAAACGGCGCGGCTGCCTATAAGTTTATTGAATGGCTGACCGGCCACGAAGGCGGCAAGATGTGGGCTTTAAACGGCGGTATTCCTTCCAACCAGGAAGCTTTAACCGACGCGGAAGTTGCCGAAAAGATCCCGCAGTTTAAGATGTTGGGCGAGATTATGCCCATTCGTCACCTGGTGCCATCCACCACCGTCACTTCAGACATGGTAACGGCCATTGATGAAGCCATCACCGCCGCAGTTACGGGAACCAAAGAACCCCAGGCTGCCCTGGATGAATGCGCTGCCAAAATGACCGACATGCTGACCAAAGCGGGTTATATTAAATAAATAACAAAATTTTGGAGGTGGCGGGGGGCTAAATACCCGCCGCCTCCTTTTTTCGGAGGTTGTGAATGAGTTCTGTGGAAGTCGCGACAGTCCATCCCCGTAAACGACACTGGCGACAGCAGTTGGAGCCATTTTTTTATATCGCCCCTGCCTTCCTGGTTTTAATCGTGATTCTGGTGTACCCGTTAGGGTATTCCTTCTGGTTGAGTTTTCATGAATGGACTTTAAGAGGTTTTACCACAGGGGTGCCCTGGGTCGGGCTGGATAACTATATCTCGCTTTTTTCAAACAGCGACTTCATTAACTCTCTGCGGATGACCTTTACGTTCGTGATTTGCGCCATCAGCGTTGAATTTATTCTGGGCATGGGATTGGCATTATTGCTTAACCATGAATTAAAAGGTAAAGGTTTTATTCGTTCAATGATTTTGCTGCCGATGATGTGCACGAATGTGGTCATCGGTTTGACATGGCGTTTATTGTTTAATTATGAATTCGGTATTATCAACTTTTATATTCGCCAACTGGGTTTTGCCCCGGTGGAATGGTTGAGTAATACCCATATGGCTTTAATTTCGATCATTATTGTGGACGTCTGGAATACCACTTCATTTGTAGCCCTGATGTTGTTAGCCGGGTTACAGTCGATGCCGGAAGAGCCTTTTGAAGCGGCCAGAATTGATGGCGCTTCGGCCTGGCAGACATTTGTATATTTAACATTGCCTTTATTACGCCAGAGCATCCTGGTGGCTTTACTCTGGCGTTTAATTGATACCTTCCGAATTTTTGATGTTGTTTACCTGTTAACCGCAGGTGGGCCGGCGCGCGCCACTGAAACGGTCAGTATTTATGTTTATACCTACGGGTTTAAATCCTTTAACCTGGGGTATGCCTCGGCAGCCTCATATGCCATGATTTTTATCATGCTGATAATCGCCGGTTTTCTGGCGCGCATGATTGGCCGTTCATCGGATTAAGGAGACAATATCATGAGTATTTATCGTTTTCTTAAAATAGCCCGAACGACCCTGTTGTATGTAACCACCATTATTGCGGTGATCCTTTCAATTGCGCCCATCGTTTATTTATTAATCACTTCCTTTAAACCGGCGGAGCTTACTTTTTCGATCCCACCGGTGTGGAATTTTACACCGACGCTCAAAAATTATACCGATGTGATTATCGGCGGCGAGTTCACCAAATACTTTTTTAACAGCCTGTTGGTCGCCATTTCAGCGACTTTTATTGCGATTGTACTGGGAGCCTTTGCCGCTTATGGTTTTGCCCGGTTTCGGTTACGCGGTGGTTTCTGGCTGCGTATGAGTGTTTTAGTGCCGCAGATGCTGCCTCCGATCACAATCATCGTACCTCTGTATGTGTTGTTTAATGGGCTTAAATTAACCGATTCACCGGTCGCATTAATTATCTCGTACCTGACTTTTACCATTCCATTGTCCATCTGGACCTTGATCGGCTTTTTTGAGGATGTGCCGGTGGAATTGGAAGAATCGGCCATGATCGACGGCTGCTCACGATTCGGCGCTTTTATCCGGATCAACCTGCCGATTGTGGCACCCGGGCTGGCGGCTACGGCCATCTTATGTTTCCTGTACTGCTGGAACGAATTTTTATATGCCGTCATTCTAACCGGGCGCGACGCCCGCACCCTGCCGGTGACCATCACCAGCTTTATGACCAACAAGGCTATTTTGTGGGGGCGCATCGCCGCATCGGGCTCATTGATTCTCATCCCGGTATTAATTTTTGCTCTGGTGGCACAAAGATATTTAATTCGCGGTTTATCAAAGGGGGCTGTAAAAGGATGAACGGTTACTGGGCGGATTCCTTCCCGGCGGAGATTATTGTTTGCGATCCCGACGGTATCATTCTGGAGATGAATGCACATGCCATTAAACAATATCAAAACCAGGGCGGCGCCGCCCTGGTGGGACAGAATGTGTTTAATCATCATCCACCGGAGGTCCGCGCCCAGATTAAATCGATTGTAACCCGCCGTCAACTGGTGGTTTACACGACCGAAAAACAGGGCTTGCGCACGATGGTGAGTATTTCGCCCTGGTTCCAGGATAATAAATATGCCGGTTTTACCCTCTTGACCCTGCCTTTACCCGAAAAAATGGATGTAATCCACAAAGGCTGACGGCAATTTAAAATATCCGGTTTAAATTTTATCGATCTTATCCTCCCTTAGCTGGTCTTCTCCCTCCTCATGGTTTACAAATCAAACCAGGGGAGGGCAGAAGCCGGGATTAATCTCTGATATCAAGTTAAAAATAAAATTTTTGCAAAAGGAATATAATATGGAAAAATTGGCTTTGTTAGGCGGTAAACCTGTTCGTACAGCAGCCTGGCCGTCCTGGCCGGTTTTTGACCAGACCGAAGAAAAAAATGTCATGCAGGTCTTACATTCGGGGCATTGGTGGCGGCATTCTTATGGACAGGGCGTGGAACTGGCCGAAGACGACAGCACCTCACCCAGCCTGGTGGCGCGTTTTCAAAATGCGTTTGCCCGGGCACATGCGTGCAAGTATGGCATTTGCGCGTCCAACGGCACCGTGACCCTGGAAATTGCCCTGCGGGCTGCCGGTGTAAAAGCCGGAGACGAGGTGATTATTCCGGCCTACACTTACGTAGCCACCGCCACGGCGCCGCTAATGGTGGGGGCCATTCCGGTATTTGTGGACATAGACCCTGAAACATATAATATGGACGTACAGCGCCTGGAAGAAGCCATCACCCCATTTACACGCGCCATCATTCCGGTGCATTTTGGCGGGCAACCCTGTCAGATGGATGAAATAAAAAAGATAGCCGCCCGGCATGATATTAAAGTTATCGAAGATGCAGCCCACGCTCACGGCGCCAGTTACCGGGGGCAAAAATGTGGTTCCCTGGCCGACCTGGCTTCTTTCAGCTTTCAAAATTCGAAAAACATGACGGCAGGCGAAGGCGGCATTATTACCACCAATGATGAAGTTTATGCCGATACCTGTGAAACGCTGGTCTGGGCCGGGCGAAAACGCGGCCAACCCTGGTACCGGCATTATGTGCTGGCATCCAATGCGCGTATGACCGAGTTTCAAGGCGCCATCTTACTGGCACAACTCGAGCGCCTGGACGAACAAAACCGCCTGAGGCGAGAAAACGCGCAGCGCCTGGACGTTTTGTTGGCCGGTGTCGAGGGAATCCGGCCGTCAAAACAACTGCCGGAGGGCACCAGTTCATATCATATTTATATGTTCCGCTACGATCCCAAAAATTTTGCGGGGGTGGATAAACAACGTTTTGTGGCGGCATTACAGGCCGAAGGCATTGAAGGCGCATTCGGCGGATATACGACGCCTTTGTATGCCAACCCGATGTTTTTGGAAAAAGAATTCATGGGCGGCGCTTACCCTCTGGAGGCTTTTGAAAACGGCCGGGCAATTAACTATGCCGATTTCGAACGGCGCTGCCCGGTGAGCGAGCGCGCCTGTGCCAGTGAAGCCGTCTGGATTCCACAGAGCATGTTATTGGGTTCCGCCGAGGATATGATGGATATCGCCGAAGCGATTAAAAAAGTGCAACGACTGGCGGTACAATTACATTGATCATTATTCGAAATTAAAAAATCAGGGAGGGTTAAATGCAACCCTCCCTGATTTTGTTTGTATGGAAAATCAGGCAATTTTGAGGTCTTTAAAAGCCTGCACCTGGCCGCGAATGGCGCGCTCAGTTGGCAGACGTTCAATGCTGGAAGCGCCAAAGAAACCTTGCACACCGGGCATGCGCGGTAAAGCTTTGCCGACGCTCTCGGGTTCGTCGAAGGGGCCACCGTGAGCAATTACCAGAATATCCTTACGCACACTGCGCCCGGCTTCGGCAATGCTGATCACCCGTTCGATGGCTTCGTCGAGGGTGAAGGCAACGGCAGCGCCAATGGAGCCGGCTGTGGTTAAGCCGACATGCGCGACCAGTTGGTCGGCGCCGGCTTTGGCCATAGCTTTGGCCTGATCGGTATCAAAAACATATGGCGATGTAAACATATCCAGTTCATGCGCCAGGGCAATGGCTTCGATTTCCTTGTCATAGCCCATGCCGGTGCCTTCAAGGTTGGCGCGGAAGTTGCCATCAATCAAACCCACCGTGGGGAAGTTTTGCACGCCCGAAAAACCGATTTCTTTTAACTGTTTTAAGAAAACGGGGAAGAGGCGGAAGGGATCGGTGCCACAAACACCGGCCAGAACGGGCACGTTTTTAACCACAGGTAAAACTTCGGCTGCCATTTCAACCACGATGCCATTGGCGTCACCGTAAGGCATCAGCCCGGCCAGTGAACCGCGCCCGGCCATGCGGTAACGACCGGAATTATAAATGATGATTAAATCGGCTCCGCCGGCTTCGGCCATTTTGGCCGAGATGCCGGTGCCCGCACCGCAGCCCACAATCGGTTTGCCCGCTTCGGCTTGCGCCCAAAGACGTTTAATGATTTCCTGACGAGAAATAGCCATGATGAATCTCCTTATTTGGTAAAAGTTTAATCTAACCTGTCCTGGCACTTTACTGTAGGTTTATGTACAAAACAGGCAGCACAGCCGCACTGTTTTGTACGTAAACTTTCCAGATTTGGGCGAGAAGGCAGGATAAAATACGGATTTATTTTTTCAACATATCCAGCAGGGTTTGAGCGCACAGATCGGCAAATTCGGGATCGTTAATGTTATGGTCTGACTCAATTACCGGGATGCCGGGTTTGAGGTGTTGTTTAATGGTGTCGTAACAGGCTTTGTCGGCCGCCGGATCCCAGAACTGGCCTCCTTCACTATCCAGCATGGAGACACCTTTAAGCGGCAAAATGACAGCCACCGGAGCGGTGGAAGCATTGGCAGCTTCGGCAAGCATTAAACCCATTTTGACGTTTTCTTCCAGGTTGGTGCGCAGCAGGGTGACATTGGGGTTCCATTGATAAATGTTGCGTCCCTTGTATTTTTCGGGCATGGTATCCACTGCGCCAAAGTTGGCCATATCGACACAACCGGGAACCAGAATAGCCGGGATGCCCTTGCGCGAGGCCGCCTGGCCGCGCAGGGGGCCGGCGCTGAAAACGCCGCCGCAGACTTCATCGGCCAGTTCGGTGGTGGTGATATCCAATGAACCGACAATATAACCGTCGCTGATCAAACTTTCCATGGTTTTTCCGCCGGTACCGGTGGCATGAAAGACCAAAACTTCGTACCCGGCATTTTCCATCATGGCGCGGGCGCGATCGACGCAGGTGGTGGTATTACCAAACATGGACGCAGCAATTAACGGTTTTTCAGCGACTGCCGCGGGTTTTTCCATTTTAACCATACCGGCGATTGCACCGGCGCCATTGCTATAAATGGCGCGGCTGATGCTGTTGATGCCGGCTACATCCACAATGGAGGGGATAAAAGTGATATCCTTGGAGCCCGTATACGCTGAAACGTCACCGCCGCCGACCGTTGAAACAATCACTTTAGGTACACCGACCGGCAGGGTGCGCATGGCGCCTGTAGCGATGGATGTACCGCCGCTGCCGCCCATGCCAAAAATGCCATCCAATTTTCCTTGAATATACAGATCACTGACGACGACTTTTAAGCCGGCAGCCATGACTTTCATGGCTTCGTCTTTATGATCCCCGTTGGCTAAAGATGCCAGGCTGCCGCCGCCTTTTAAAGCAACCTCATCCCGGCTGATATCGGGCGTGAAAAAGGGCTGACCCATCACACCAAAATCAACCACCAGGGTGTTTAACCCTTCTTTTTGAATCAGGTCCTTAACGAAGGCGAACTCCTTACCTTTTGTGTCCAAAGCTCCCACGATGACGACAGTTTTTGCCATAATTTACTCCATTTTCCCAGTTGAATTAGAACCTTATCTTTTAAGCATAAACAAAAAAAGCCCCTCCTTTATGAGACCAAGGAGGGGCAGCGAGAGCGAATTAAGCACTAGTTCTTAAGCACTACTTTTTTTGCTGAAGGGCTTTGCTGACGGCTTCGGTGCGACGGGCAACCCCCATTTTAACCAGGATGCTGCTGACGTGATTTTTAACCGTATAAGTGCTGATTTTTAAATGCAAGCCGATCTCGGCATTGGATAATCCCGCCGACATCAAATTAAGCACTTCTTCTTCACGCGGGGTTAACTCATTTCCGGCCGGCGTAGCGGGAGCAACGGCAGTTTCGGAGAGAGAAAGCGTGATTTCGGGTGAAAGGATGGGCAGCCCGGCATAGGCGGCGCGGATGGCTTCGGCCAGACGCGCTGCCGGAACGTTTTTCAACAAATAACCTGTGGCACCGGCACGCAACGCGGATTTTACAAGCGTATCATCACTGAAGCTGGAAAGGGCAATAAAACGAATATCGGGTAATTCCTGATGAATTAATTGAATCGCGCTGACCCCGTCCATTTCCGGCATCATTAAATCCATCAAAACAATGTCGGGTTTTATTTCACGACACAAACGAATGGCTTCGCTGCCGCTGGCGGCTTCACCAACCATCTTTAAATCGGCATAAGCACGAAGGAAGGAAGCCAGGCCTTCACGCAGCATATCGTGATCATCAACAATTAAAATGCGAATAGCTTGTTTGGAACGGTTTTTCATTTTCAGCCTCGGTTAAGATGGTCCCAGATGATACTGATGCGAACACCGCGCCCCATTTCGCTAAAAATTTCCAGTTTCGCTCCAAGGGTTTCGGCGCGCTCGCGCATGAAACCCAGGCCAAGCCGGTCGGGCGGCACCTCGGCGGGGTTAAACCCGCGTCCATTATCCTCAATTTGCAGGTTAACATAACCGGGCTTACATTCCAGGTTGATGCTGGCCTGTGTTGCGCGCGAATGTTTGGCGATATTATTTAATGATTCCTGTGCCAGACGGTATAAACCAATCTGCACGTCGGGCGGCAAGCGGCATTCGCCGCTGACGTTAACGCTGATATCCAGTTTTTTGCGACTCATCACGGCGGCGGCAAGCTGTTCCATCAGATTGCCGAGTGTGGCTTCCACCAGAGATGAAGGGCGCAGTTCGAGCAGCAGCGTGCGCATTTCGGCCAGTGCGCCGCGCGTTAGACGTTGTAATTTTTCCAGGCTGCGCCGTCCTTCTTCACGATCTTCCTCCCAAACGGTCGGTAAAACGTCGGCAATCAGGCTGGCCGTCCAGAGGGTTTGGCTGACGGCATCGTGCAGATCGCGCGCCAGACGCTGCCGTTCCTGAAGCGCGGCAAGTTCCTGAGCTTGTTTGTAGAGACGGGCGTTATGGATGGCGGTGGCCGCCTGGTCGGCAAAAGCGCGTAAATGTTCGGCATGTAAACCGTCGAAAAAGTGTGGAATGGCGCTGTTTAAATTTATAAATCCGATTACCTTGCCGTCCGTTTCAATGGGGGCGCCCAGGTATGAACGTACCCAGACTGTGTCGGGGCGGGTGACCCACTTGACGGCATTAAAGGTGTCACTGAGGATCATGGGTTGGTGGGTAGTTGCCATCTGAACCAGGTTGGGCAATTCGTTCAGCGGAAAACGCCGGTCGAGGTTTTGATACATGCCATATTGTCCCACCTGATCGCGAAAACGCACGACATGGGCCGTGTCACCTTCCAGCAGAATGATATTGGCGGTTTCATGCGGCACCACGCGGCCAATGGCGGTTAAGATACGATCCAGCACTTCATCAAGATTGAGGGTGCTATTGAGTAAAGCGGCGGTATCGCGCAGGGCTTCAGCCAGGTTACGCTGTTCACGTTCGGCGGCGGTGCGCTCCTTAACGCGCATTTCCAGTTCGTCGTGGGCGCGCTGCAACGCTTCTTCACCTTCTTTACGTTCGGTAATGTCCTCATAGGTGCCCAGCACGCCGATGACATTCCCATTTTGATCGTGCAGGGGCATTTTATTGGTTACCAGCCAGGCCTGTTTGCCATCGGCTTGAGTTTGTAATTCGACAATCTGGTAAACCGGGGTATTGGTATCCATGACCTGTTGGTCGATGCTGCGATAGGAATCGGCCTGATCACGAGTCCAGGCCAGATCATAATCGGTTTTACCGATGATTTTATAAGGTGTGCCGACACCGGCATCAATGGCAAAGTTGAGGTTGCACCAGACGTAAACCGAATCGCGGTTCTTCCAGAAAACCGCCTGGGGAATATTATCCAACACAAGCTGCAATAATTGCGCAACGGGAAAATCACGCTCGCCGCGGTTTTCTCCACGGTTCATCCATAAATCGAGGGCGGCAATATCGATCACGGACGGGATGGGATTTTCAGGTTTACGCGGCGGGTAATCTTGCATGTATATGATTATAGCCGGGTTGGAACGAGTTGATTATTTAATTATCGCCGTCTTTTCTTTTGATCCAGAAACTGCCGCTATTGGCCCAATTGGCAGCCAGATCAAATTTTGGAAAAGCTTCACAGAATTTATTCATATAATCGGTTTGAATAAAATTCATGGCCAATAAAACTTCAAACTCCTTGTTGTAGGATAAAAAGGCCTGCAATAGGTAAGCTTCCGTCCAAAAAACGCGGAAAGTGGGATTGGTGTGATAAACCATCGGGTATTCATAGGGCAAAGGAATATCATGAATATGGATGACTACACCGGGTTTTAATAAGGGTAAAACATCCAGAAATAAAAAATTAACATCTCCACCTGTTTTAACCGTGTGACCTGAATCGATAAATAATATATCGTTATTTTCGAGACGTTCAAAATATTCCGGCCGGGTTAACTCAACCTTGTTTATGATTAATTCGGTAACGGGTTTTAGATCGCGAGTGACGTTATTGGGATAAGGATCGATAATGGAATATTCACAATTATCCCCGGTATTTTCGGAGTTATTTAAAGTTAAGGCTTTAGAAATAATGCGCGAAGAAAACCCGGACCCGATTTCAATGATGCGGCGCGGTTTATACGCTCTGATCATACAGTGTAAAATCGAAGCGCAGCCGTAACTGAAACAGCCATTCCTCAGGTAAAAATCGGCGGGGTTTTGTTGGGGATCCAACGGCCAATCACATTCAAGGCCAAAATTTTTTCCCAATTTATTCAACAGGTTTAATTGTTCAGGAATGTTAAAATCGATTCCAGTTAAGTAACTTTTACGCGAATAAATCTGTCTTTGTTTAAGATCCTCAATATCCGGAATGGGGGAATAATAATGAACGGGCAGGGGCAGACAGCCCTGTTTTAAACAGGCATCGGTTCCTTTCCCTGTGACGGACATGGTTTTAACAATTGCTGCATAACCGTCATACCGGTAAAAATGGTCGGCAATAAATTGCTGGATTTTTCTCTTTAAAACCAACAGCCCCGTTTGTGCAGCAAATTCTCTTAATGCCGATTTGTTAAATACTTTTATCATTCTTGTTATCCCCCTGATTCCAATGACTCATTTCATTAGGAATACATCAACATTATACCCACAATTTAATTAACAAGACGGGACGTTGGTTACAGATGAGAAATAATTTAAAATAAGGGAAATTTATTATGATAAATATCATGAATATTATCTATAATATATAAAGATATTAAAACCAGGAGAAAGAATATGTCCATTCAAAAAAATAAAGGTGAAATCCGAAATGTAAATGATCGGATATCATTGGGATTAATGATGTTGGCTGCGTTGGGCGCAGCGTATGCGTTTGTGTCTGCCATTGGGGTAGCCCTGACAGCCGGGCCTGAAACGCAACAGGTTGAATGGTGGCGTGCATTTGGCTTTTTGTTATTTACCGTTTTATTTATCATGCTGGCCATTAAACCGCGAGCATACCCCGGCTTGTGGGAACTAATAATACTGGATAAAGCCGGATTGACCGTGGTGGAATTTTGGTTAATTTCAAACGATGTCGTCAATGCCCAGTCGACGGCGATTGTCGATGGGGTATTAACGGTGATCATATTGGCTGCTTATTTGCTGGCGCAGGGTTATCGAAGCTGGCGGCGTTAAACTTCTTCCATATTAATCCGCAAAACGACGGGAAGACCTTCAGCCTGTGAGACCACTTTTTCAAGCAGGTCGAGATCAATGGGGGTGTCTTCGGATAAAAACTGAATCACAATTCCCCAGGTGTCATCAGCTTCAAAATGGATCAAACC
>JAJTBH010000522.1 GCA_021287005.1 Anaerolineae bacterium | reverse complement strand
GGGATCTACACCAAAGAATTTTGAAGTTGGCGGGAGCGTTGTTAAACGGACAGGTAAAACCGGGAACGCATGTTGGCGTGATTGAGTGGGACAGTCACCGTTACCTGGAAATGTATTTTGCGATTGCGGGTATGGGCGCAGTGATGCATTGTGTTAACCCGGGCCTGGCGGCTGAAGCTGTGCTTTATACCATCAACCACGCCGAAGATGAAATATTAATTTTCCATCAGGATTTTATTCCCCTGGTTGAAAAAATGCGTTTGAGTTTGCCCACCGTCAAACGTTTTATTTTAATAAAAGATGATCTTTCCATCCCCGTTCCATCTTGGGTAAATGAAGAATATGAAGAATGGCTGGTTTCAGCCGCACCCGTTTTGGACCTGCAGGATATGGATGAAAATTCACTGGCAACTTTATCCTATACAACCGGTACAACCGGCAAACCCAAAGGGGTGTTTTTCAGCCAGCGCCAGATTACCCTGCAAACCCTCAGTGACAGCATTGCCCTGTCAGCATTGGGCAGTTATGGCGGCATTAATAAACATGATATTTATATGCCGTTGACCCCCATGTATCATGGGCATGCCTGGGGTATGCCCTATGTTGCCACATTGTGGGGTATTAAACAGGTATTTCCGGGAAAATATAACTATCAACGGATATTGGGCTTGATTCAGAAAGAGCATATCACCTTCAGTCATTGTGTTCCGGTTATTTTAAAAATGATTCTCGACCGGCCGGAAATTAATACCGTTGATTTGCGGGACTGGAAGGTGATTGTTGGCGGCAGTACCCTTTCAGAAAGCCTGGCAAGTGAAGCCCGGGCTAAGGGAATTAAAGTTTTTGGCGGGTATGGCCTATCCGAAACATGCCCGGTGTTAACGATTGCCAACTTAAAACCATTTATGGAAACCTGGGAAGATGAAAAACAACTAAGCTGGTTAACCCGCCCGGGGTTTAGTTTGCCCCTGGTATATATTAAAGTGGTTAATGAAGATGGGCAGGAAGTGAAAGCGGACCTAAAAGAAACCGGTGAAATATTGGTTCGGACGCCCTGGTGTACGCCGGCTTATTATAAAGAAAATGTTTTATCGGATGAATTATGGTCCGACGGCTGGCTGCATACCGGCGATGTGGCGACGGTTGACGCGTATGGTTACATTAAAATTGTCGACCGGCTTAAAGATGTGATTAAGAGCGGCGGTGAATGGATTGTTTCACTTGAACTTGAAAAGTTAATTTTACAATGCGATGGTGTGGCGGATGCAGCTGTGATCGGCATTCCACATGAAAAATGGGGGGAACGACCGTTAGCAATTATTAAAGCGCGCCCCGGATATGAAGATAACCTGACCCATGAAATAATTAAAGCCCATCTTAAAAAGTATGTTGAAGCCGGGCTGCTGGCAGCCTGGGCTTTGCCTGATTCCTGCGAGTTCGTTAAGGAGATTCCGCTTACGGGAGCGGGCAAACATAATAAAAAACTGCTGCGTGAAAAGTACCTTTTCCGGGCTTGACGTGTTTTTCGATCTCATTTAGAATGAAGAGCGAGCGATGAGGCTCGCTTGGATTAAATAAACCGCCTGAATACCGGCTGATGGCCTCTGCCTATTTTTTTTATGGCAGAGGTTTTTTTATTGTCTTATTTTTAACATTGGAAGATTTCATGGAAAAATTTTTATTAATTTCTGCAGGCGCAATTTTAGGCGCCAACACCCGTTACTGGCTGGGTGATTGGGTTTCGCAAAGATGGGGTTCCACCTTTCCGTTGGGAACTTTAATCATAAATGTCAGCGGCAGTTTTTTATTGGGTTTATTTATGACACTGGCTACGGAACGTTTTATGCTTGATCCTCGTTGGCGTTTTTTTGTGGCTGTTGGTTTTCTTGGGGCTTATACGACGTTTTCAACTTATAGTTATGAGAGTTTTAACCTGATATTTAAAGGGCAATGGCTGCCGGGTTTAATTAACCTTATGGGCGGCTCCCTGTTGGGTTTACTGTTTGTCTCGCTGGGAGTGCTGGTTGGGAAATGGCTATAATTAAACAGGTCTGAGGACAAGGAGAAAATCTTGAACGATTTATCTCAATTTCAAACCGCACAAAGATTGCGGTTATATTTTAACGAAAGTGATCGCTGGATGGGTTCAGCACTTTCGTCCGTTCTGTTGGAGAAGTTAAAATCTTCCGGTCTGGTGGGAGCAACCTTATTTCGTGGACAGGCTGGTTTTGGCGTTCATAACCGGCTGCATAGTACGGCTATCGAAACGCTATCAATGGATTTACCGCTGATTATTGAGGTGGTTGACCGGCCCGAGAAAATTCAAATGGCGCTGGAAATCATTATGCCCATGGTTCAGGAAGGCATGTAT
>JAJTBH010000521.1 GCA_021287005.1 Anaerolineae bacterium | reverse complement strand
CGCTGGCCTGCATGGTGGCGGTTAACATCTCACGCGCGCTGCCAACCCGCGTAAACTGGCACCCGTATGGAATATTGAGTGTTTCGTTATATTGCCCGCAAATGAGGGTGACTTCTGCGCCGGCATCCAACGCCGCCTGAGTGATGGCAAAACCCTGTTTGCCTGACGAACGGTTGCTGATGACCCGCACCGGATCGATGAACTCCTGAGTTCCACCGGCGGTAATCACAATCTGTTTTCCTTTAAGAACACCTTCCCGACTCAACGTGTAACGGATGGCATTAATAATTTTCGCGGGATCACTGAAGCGGCCGAAACCTTCCAGCCCGCTGGCTAGGTGTCCGCTTTCCGGCCCGACGAAAATGGCGCCGCGCTCGCGCAACGTTTCCACGTTCGATTGAGTAGCCGGGTGGATAAACATGCCCGCATCCATGGCGGGAGCCAATAAAAGAGGGCAGTGTGCGGCAAGAGCGGCAACCGCCACCAGGTTATCTCCCAGACCGTGCGCTAATTTGGCCATGGTATTGGCCGTTACGGGAGCGATGGCTACCAGATCGGCATAATGGCCGAGCGCAATGTGGGTAACATGACCTTCCCGTCCCCATAAATCAGAGTCGGTAAAAGCCCGGCGTCCGGTGACGGATTGAAATGTCAACGGTGTAATTAATTTTTCTGCGCTGGCAGTTAAAATAACATCTACCAGGGCACCGCTTTGGGTTAATTTGGAGGCTATTTCAACGGCTTTGTAAGCGGCAATCGAGCCGGTTACACCGAGGATAATGTGTTTTTGATGCAGCGGATTGATCATAAGTTTATCGATTCATTTCCCATAATATTCTGAGGCCATCCAGCGTTAACCAGGGGGCAACATAATCAATCACCTGGGTCTCATGCGTGATAATTTCAGCCAGGCCGCCGGTGGCAATCACTTTCATTTCCTTGCCCAACAGGTGCCTGAAGCGTACAACCATACCTTCGACCATCGATACATAACCGTAAACCAGTCCGGCCTGAATGGCGTGCACGGTGTTGCGGCCAATGACAGAAGGCGGGGCTTCGAGGTTAACGCGCGGCAGTTTGGCTGTGCGTTGATATAAGGCGTCTGCACCGATGGATAAACCGGGCGCGATGGCGCCCCCCAGGTAGTCTCCATTGGCATTAATCGCGTCAAAGGTGGTGCCGGTGCCAAAATCGATGACGCAGGCCGGCAGCGAGTATAATTCGCGCACGGCCACGGCGTCTACGATGCGGTCTGCTCCGACTGCCGAAGGGTCTTCATATAAAATATTTAAGCCGGTATTGGCTTTGTGATCGATTAAGACGGGGGTGTGATTAAGGTATTGTTTGCAGGCTTGAATAATGCGCCCGGTTAATGGCGGAACCACCGAAGCCATACATACACCTTCGATACAATTGCGATCACAATTAACATGTTGTAATAAAGCTGAAATTTGTAAACCGTATTCATCAGCCATGCGTTCATGGTCCGTTGCCAGCCGCCAGCGATCCCCCAGTTTTTGGCCATTAAATAAACCCAAGGTAATATTGGTGTTACCGATATCAATTGTTAAGAGCATGATTAATCCTGTAATTAATATACAAGTTATAAAATGGAATTTTTCAGGGAATTTGAAGTAGATTACCTTAATTTAATTATACTGTGGAATATTACAGTTTCCAATTTTCATGTTCTCAAGACATTCAAATTAATCAGGATTAAATATTTGTAAGATGACTGTCTACCGAATAATGAGGCCTTCGGTGCTCTTCGTGTAACCGAATATTGATCTTGAAAATGATCAGGTTAAAAAAATCCAGCTCCAACCAACCCGGATTGGAACTGGATTAATGTCGAGAGTACTTGGTTTATACTTTTTTGTTTTTCTTTTTTGGTAATGGCAATTCCCGGGTGGTGATTAAAACCAGTTCGCTCAACCATTCGGCGTTTTCCCATTTATCACCGTCGATCAACAAACAGGGTTTTGCGCCAGGGTAGGGCGGCGCCTCTTCAATTTGATCTTCACCAATAAATGCACGCCCGCCGGGCGTGGGTTTAACAAACAACTGATCGTCGCACACCAGGGCTGCCATTTTGCCATCACAAAAGATACCGTATTCGCCAAACATTTTTCGTCCTGAAACAGCGCCGGCTGCACTTAATTGATCCACTATATAATCTACCGTACTTTGGTTGGATGCCATCATTTGCTCCTTTTTTTGAACCGATTCAATTTTTCCTACGGACAGCCGGTCATCCATGCTGCCAGACTGGCTTTTATTGATATCAAATCCGGGAATAGATTCAACCTCCCGAACTTAAACGATTAATTGAATCCATACCCTTAAAAGTATTTACTCACGGGCTTTTGCGTAG
>JAJTBH010000520.1 GCA_021287005.1 Anaerolineae bacterium | reverse complement strand
TTATGATGCAGCCAATAATTTAATAATTGCACAGAAAAAATATTCAAGTCATCGTGCGGGGGTTATAAAAGCTGAGTTTTTTATATTCAGAATAAATAACTGGATAAAGATATAGCTCTTAAACCCATCTTTAAAAGTCAATTTTATAAAAAAATTCAAAATACAATCAGTAGCTTAATTTGAATTTTTGGTAAAACAAGATACAATAATATTAATCTCGTTATAATTATAGAATCGGCAATTTACGTTTAAAGCTTCAGGAGGTAGGGGTCGTTATGGAAAATAAACGCAAGCTAAAACGACGACATCTGATTTATTATCTCAGAGTCTTTGATCAGACCAATAGCCAGTTGGTGGGGCATCTGGTTGATATTACTCAAGAGGGCTTGATGTTAATCAGCGAACAACCTCTAAATATCAACGAGACTTATCATTTTCGTATGATTCTGCCTTCTGAAATATTAAGTAAGGTTGAGCTAACTTTTACGGCAACAGTGGTGTGGAGCAAAAAAGATGTTAATCCGGACTTTTTTGCTACCGGTTTTTCACTGGGTGATATTTCAACGGAAGACGTGATGATTATTGAAAGCCTGATTCACCGCTACGGCTTCAACGATTAGATTTAGATACAATTAACAATAAACCCCCCGGTTTTTAAGCCGGGGGGTTTTTAATCGATAAACCTTATCTGTCAGGCGCGCCAGAAACCGCGCATGACCGGGCGAATGTCTTCAGCGGTAACGACGGCGTCCGGGTCGGCTTCAAGAATGATGGTTTCGGCTGTGGAAACATCCTTGCGTAAAACATTACAATGTAATACGGCCACCATGCCATCACGGCCGCGGGCTGAAAGCTCTGAAACGGCGAATCCGTTCTGACGTAACAATTCACTGATCTTGGCGCCGCGCATGGGAGACATAATGGTGAGGTGAATATGCCCCACGGCCAGTTTACCTTCGATGACCATGCCAATGACATTACCTGTGGCAAAACCGGCGGCGTATCCGATGACGTTTAATGGATTATTCAGGTTAGAGAGCACTGAAGTAATGGCAACCACAAACACCAAAGATTGAAAAAATCCCAAAATCCAGGCCACTTTTTTCTTACCGCGCACCACAAACATGATGCGGATTGTGTCCAACGACATGTCACAGACACGCAGGAAAAAGATTCCAATAGCGCCCAGCCAGACGGATAGTGATAAAAAGTTCTCCATAATCCTTAATCGTTCCTCGTTTATTTTTTCTTTTTGCCGACAATTGATTCAGCCATCGCCGGTTGATAAAGCTCACGTGTATATTCCTTAAGCATACGCTGCATGCTGAACTGTGGCAAGAGGGTGCGGATTGATTCTTTGGTGTAAGCCAGCCAGTTGGTCGGAATATGGTTGGGGGAACGATCATGATAATAAAGCGGAACGATCTCATTTTCCAGAGTGTCATACAGGCTCTGGCTATCGGCGCGATCCTGTTCTTCAGAACTGTTATATTCGGCATCACTACCAATGGCCCAGCCATTGCGTCCGTTGTATCCTTCACGCCACCAGCCGTCCAACACCGAAAAATTGAGTGCGCCGTTTAATGCGGCTTTCATTCCGGATGTGCCTGAAGCTTCATTGGGACGGCGAGGTGTATTCATCCAGATATCGACACCCTGCACCAGATAGCGGGCAATATTCATGTCATAATCTTCCAGGAAACATAAACGCCCGCCGGAGCGCGAATCTTTGACGGCGCGATAGACCTGCTGGATAATCAGTTTGCCGGGCTCGTCGGCCGGGTGAGCTTTGCCCGAGAAGATAATCTGAACGGGCATATCGGCGTTATTGATTATTTTGAGCAGACGTTCCAGGTCGCTCATTATCAAATAGCCGCGTTTATAGGTGGCAAAACGGCGGGCAAAACCGATGGTGAGTGCATTGGCATCCAACAAGGTGCCGGCTGCGATGGTTTGCACGGGGTGCACCTTGCCGCTTAACCACTGGTTGCGGGCGCGTTCGTTGATGAAATTAATCAACTTGCGTTTCTGATGGCGGCGGGTTTCCCATAATTCTTCATCGGGAATATGGTTGATCTTTTCCCACATGTTAAGATCGTCCATGCGGGCATTCCAATCTTCGCCAAGGTATTTGTCAAACAAAAGACCCAGGCGACGTGACAGCCAGGTGGTGGTATGCACGCCGTTGGTGATATGCGTGATGGGTACATCCTCCTCCTTTTTTTCCGGGTAAAGGAAATGCCACATGGCACGCGATACCTGCCCGTGCAGTTCCGAGACCGCATTGGCATAGTTGGAAAGGTGCAAGGCCAACACAGGCATTGAAAATGCTTCGCCCCAGGACTGGGTGTGATGGCCGATTTCGATAAATTGATC
>JAJTBH010000519.1 GCA_021287005.1 Anaerolineae bacterium | reverse complement strand
CATGATTGAATGTGCTGAGTGGGTGATAGCATTAATTGATTCGAGCAAATTTGGAAAAATTGATCTGACGCCCTTTGCCAATGCGCACCAGATCCACCATTTGTATACTGATAATAATTTAAGCGAAGATTGGCAGAACAAACTGCATCAAGAAGGTATAGACTTTACTTTGTGTGCGTAAGGTTTATTTTTTCCTTTTTTCTGAGGGCAGCAGGTTGATTAACCCATGCAAATCAAATCGCGTGGCAAGATCGATAATGGTTGCAGCCAGATGAGGTGATTGATCTGAAACCTGCTGTGCAAGCTGTTTAACCTGGTCCAGGTCACCCTCCGTGATTGATTGACTCAACTGGTTAATCCATTCCGGATGCACTGTTTTCCAGACTTCAAGGGTAATCTTAACGGCTTGTTTATTTCGGATTCCCTGGATTTCGGCTTCGTTTGAAGCAGCAGATTGATTTGTCGTTTTCACCGGAATAATAAATTCGAAACTGGTTCCTTTTGATAAAGTGCTGCTCGCCCAGATTTTTCCGCCCATTAATTCCACAAACTGTTGGCTGATGGCAAGGCCCAGGCCGGTCCCCTGGCGCAGGTTTTTCCCGGAACTGGTCTGTGAAAAAGGTTTAAATAACAGGGATAACTCGTCAGGGGCAATGCCAACACCCGTATCCAAAACAGAAAATTGCAGCATGGTCAGGTCGGGAGATTCGTTTTTAACTTTTCCGTTTCCATTCTGAACCCGTACCGTGATTTTGCCATGATGGGTAAATTTAATCGCATTACCAATCAGGTTCATTAATATTTGGCGCAGTTTATCTTCATCCGTACATATCTCGGTTGGTAATTGTGCTTTATATTCAAAAATAAAATTAATATGTTTTTGTAAGGTTTTTAACCGGAACATATCTTCCAGTAGTCGTAAAAACTCGTACAGATTAAAATAAGTCTCGTTAAGGTTCATCCGCCCGGCTTCAATTTTGGAGAGGTCGAGAATGTTATTTATCAGGCTTAATAATGCCTCGCTGCTACGATGAATAATCCGGATGCTCTCGGCTTGATCTGGGAATAACCGTTTATCCCTTTCCAATAATTCGGCAAAACCGATGATGGCGTTTAATGGCGTCCGAATTTCATGGCTCATGTTGGCTACAAATGCCGATTTTGTGCGGCTGGCGGCTTCTGCGGCTTTGCGCGCATTTTGTAATTCCGTAATGTCATGATAAATCACCAGGGTGGCTGCCCTACGGCCAGCAAGTGAAACGGGAACGACGAATAATTCAACGTCAAAAAGAGAGCCGTTTTTGCGTGTGCGCTGGGTAAAGGTGTGAATGAAATCTTTTTTAAAGGAATCCCGGGTGATTTCTACGGCTTCCGAATAAATGTCATTTTGATTCGCAACCAACAGGTTATTATCCACGCCCAGGGCCTCTTCTTTGGTATATCCAAAGGTTTGTTCCGCACCCGGATTCCAGGTTAAAACCCTGTTTTCATTATCTACTACTGCAATGGCGATGGGAATATTTTCGACCAGGGCTTCAAAGAACTGCCTTTCGTAATTGGCCTGTTGGTAAAGGTGCACGTTCTGAACAGCAATGGCAACCTGGTTGGCAAACGATGAAGCGATTTTTATATGGTCATTGGTAAAAAAATTATATCGACGGCTGTCGATCGTGATTAAACCAATTACTTGATCCCGAACGAGCACAGGCACGCCCAGCCAGGAGCGAATATTATCAAATATTTTTTCATTAAAACCGGGATACTGCGAAACATTATAAATTACCACCGGCTGTCGTTTCTCAACGACCAGTGTATTGGGGTTATTTCCCGGAACGGGAAATTGGATGCCAACCACACTCTGGCGATCTATCCAACCGTGGATCCCAACGATTTCCAGATAACCTTCCCGTAATAATTGAATGGAAGCGCTATCATAAGGAATAATTTTGTTTAGTGATTCAAGAATCCTGTCGAAAACTTCGTGATTATCCAATCCGGCGGCAATTACAATCGCACCGGCAGCATGTAATGTTTCAGCTTCTTGAGCGCGCCGTTGGGATATCTGGAAGAGCCGTGCATTTTCAATGGCAATGCCTGCCTGGTTGGCGAAAGCCAAAAGTTGACTGGCGTGTTTATCATCATAATGGTTTTGTCCCACGGACTCAATTTCCAGAAAACCGATGATTTCGTCGTGAATGAGAATTGGAGCCAGAATCTGAGATTTTTCTCTTTCATTAAAATTTATGGCAGCGTCGTCGTCTCTGTTTTGGAAATTATAAACCTGTGGTTTTTTGATGCTGGCTATATTTAAAAATTGAGGTTTATCTTTGAGCATAAAATTGGATTCATTAATTGGTTTTGTTGAGACCATTTCTGTATAACCCTGGCG
>JAJTBH010000010.1 GCA_021287005.1 Anaerolineae bacterium | reverse complement strand
TCTGTTTGAATTTGTTTTTATCGAGGTTGCCCAGCAATTTTACAAAGACCCGGATAACTTTGATAGTGAAACCACCATCGACCGCTGCGTGGAACTCTTTATCAACGGCGCGCGCAAAGCGTAGTTTATTTTTTTATCGTTAATCAAAATAACATTCTCTATAAGGGCCTGTTTATCAGCAAGGAGGAAAATATGCCCAGTCTAAAAAGCCGTCTACTTATATCCATAATCCGCAACCGGCATTTATTAAAGTTCCGCTTCAGCAAAGAAAAATGGGATGAAAACACTTCCATCCCCGAATTTCGCCGGCAATGTGAAGCCGGGGCCAGATTATCGGGAAAATTACCCGAAGAAATCAGCATCTCGCCGGTCCATATTCCCGGTCTACCCGAAGGTCTCGCGGCGGAATGGGCGCACCCCCAAAATGCAGCCGCTGAGGCGCCGGTTGTTTTTTATACCCACGGCGGCGCTTACGTTTCCGGTTCGTGCGACGATCACCGCCCATACATTGCCAAAATCGCCCAATGGAGCGGATTGAGTGTCCTGCAATATGAATACCGCCTGGCTCCGGAACATCCTTTTCCGGCAGCCGTGGAAGATACGCTGGTGGTTTACCGCTGGCTGCTGGAACAGGGTATAAACCCGAAACGCATTTTGATCATGGGCGAATCGGCCGGCGGCGGGTTATGCCTGGCCAGTCTGCTGGCCTTTCGCGATAACAAACTGCCCCTGCCGGCTGCCGCTGTGGCGTTATCCCCCTGGACGGATCTGACGCTTTCCAGCGAGTCATACCAGAGTAAGAAGTATGCCTGCCTGTCGCCCATCGACATGGCAAAAGTGTGCAGTCGTTATTATGCAGGCGAAACCGATCGCACCAATCCCTGGCTCTCGCCGCTCTTCGGCGATCTGGCGGGTCTGCCGCCGCTCCTGATCATGGTGGGCGACGACGAAACCATGCGCGATGATTCAATTCGTTTTGCCGAAAAAGCGCGTCAGGCCGGAACGCAAGTGACCCTGCGAGTCGCACCGGGCATGGTGCACTGTTACCCGTTGATGGCGCCGCTTTTTCCGGAAGCCAGCGCGGCTTTAAAAGAAGTTTGTGCCTTCTTAAACCAGCATGGTTACAAAAATTAAGCGCTGCTTAATTAAAGTTTTTACCGTCCCGGCGAAATGATTAAACCGGGACGGTTTGTTTATCGGGTGCCTGTTATAATGCAAAAGGTAAATCAAACATCTCTGGGAGGGAATAATATGTACCCGGTTTATGAACAGATCATCACACGGCTGCAAGCCGAAAACGTCCATTTCACACTGCACGAACACCAGGCTTCTTTCACCGTCGCCGATGCCGAGGCGTATTTATCCTTTCCGTTGGGCCGGCTGATTAAGACCATCGCCTTTAAACACAAAAATGGGCAGGTCATTCTGGCCGGTGTGCTCAGCACCACACGCATCGATTACCGCCGCCTGGCCGAAGCCTGCCAGACTCAACGCGCCCTCATCAGCAGTCTTTCGCCGCAGGAAGTGCAACAAATTTTAAAGGTCGAGCCGGGCTGTGTAGGCCCCTTAACCCCGCTGCCAGCCGGCAGCCGGGTTTTATTCGACACCCACAGCAACCTGGAAACCAGTCTGTTTTTCGGCTGCGGGCGTCCCGACCGCACGCTTGAAATGCAGCCTGCCGACCTGTTCCGTCTCAGTCAAGCCTGTCTGGCGGACCTGGTAAAAAACGAAGGTTTTTAAAAACATTCCAGAGATTGCCAATCAACCGCACGATCCGGCGCAATAACTCCGGTTTTAAAATTCAATCAGCTTATTTATAAAAAAGTTTTTTGTTTAATAATCATTTCACTCCGTCTTAAAAAACACTTTACTGTACCCAAATCTCAAACTAGCTAAAGTTAGCTCGCTCTTACTATCGGCTTTTGAGAATTCGGATTATCATTCCCTCTCAGAAAGCCATTTTCGCGGCCAGGGTAACCCTGTTCGTTTAGGCAAACTTTTTATTCTTAATTCATACAGGAGTAAGTCATGAGTCTTCAACGTGTGGCCGTTGTGCAGGCCGGAACCAGTATGTTTGACACCCCCAAAACCCTTGAACGGATGCGCGCCCATTGTGAAGAACTGCGCCGTCAGGACGTGCAGTTGGCCGTTTTCCCGGAGGCTTATATCGGCGGTTACCCCAAAGGTCTGGATTTTGGCGCGCGCGTGGGCACCCGTTCGCCCGCCGGTCGTGAAGATTTTCGGCGTTATTTCGAAGCGGCCATTGACGTGCCCGGCCCTGAGGTGGAACAGATCGGCGAATTTGCCCGCCTGGCCAACAGTTACCTGGTGGTCGGCGCAATTGAGCGGGATGGGTATACCCTGTATTGTTCGGCGCTCTTTTTCAGCCCGGAAGGGGAACTGCTTGGCAAACACCGCAAGCTGATGCCCACCGCCAGCGAACGCCTGATCTGGGGTATGGGCGACGGTTCGCACATCCCCGTGATTGAGACGCCATTGGGTAAAATCGGTGCGGCCATCTGCTGGGAAAACTACATGCCCGCCCTGCGCCTCTCCATGTATGCCCGCGGCATTAACCTGTGGTGCGCCCCCACCGTGGACGAACGCGACATCTGGCAGGCCAGTATGCGCCACATCGCTTATGAAGGGCGTTGTTTTGTGTTGTGCGCCTGCCAGTACCTGACGCGTGCCGACTGCCCGCCCGATTACGACTGCATTCAGGGTAATGCCCCCGAAACCGAGTTAATTCGCGGCGGCAGCGTCATTATCAGTCCGCTGGGTGAGGTGCTTGCCGGGCCGGTGCAGGGGCGCGAAGTGATCCTCACCGCCGATATTGACCCGGCCGACGTTTTACGCGGCAAATACGACCTGGACGCCGCCGGTCATTATGCCCGTCCGGATATCTTCAGCCTGACGGTCAACACCCAGACCCAATCACCCGTCTGGGAGGAATAAAACGAGTATTTTTAAGCTTATTTTTTTAACCCCTTAAAGTGTTACAATGGGGTTCCTATGAACGCCAATTTTTTGCCCACCACCCCCGCCGAGCTGCGCCAACGCGGCTGGGATCAACTGGATGTCATTCTGGTATCCGGTGACAGTTATATCGACAGCCCCTTCATCGGCGCTGCCGTGATCGGCCGTATGCTGGAACAGGCCGGTTTTCGCGTGGGTATCATTGCCCAACCCGACATCAACAGCCCCGCCGACATCACCCGCCTGGGCGAACCGCGCCTCTTCTGGGGCGTGACGGCCGGCTGTGTCGATTCGATGGTTGCCAATACCACCCCCAGTCGTTTTAAACGCAAAAAAGACGATTACACCCCCGGCGGGTTAAATACTCGCCGTCCCGATCGCGCCAGCATTACCTATAGCAATCTTATCCGGCGTAATTTTAAAAACACCCGTCCGGTCGTGCTGGGCGGCATCGAAGCCTCGCTGCGCCGTGTGGCCCATTATGATTTCTGGAGCGATTCGCTGCGCCGCTCGATTTTATTTGACGCCAAAGCCGATTACATTTTATACGGCATGGCCGAGCAGTCCGTTCTGGCGCTGGCGCGCGCTCTGCAAAGCGGAGCGGACCCCACCCAGGTGCGCGGTCTGTGTTACATCAGCCGCCAGGCCCCCGAAGGTTATCTTGAACTGCCCTCTTACGAAGAAGTCAGCGCCGACAAACAGGTTTTTATTAAGATGTTCCATACCTTCTATCATAATAATGACCCGTTAACGGCCAAAGGTTTATACCAGCGTCATGCCGACCGGCTGTTGGTGCAAAACCCGCCCTGGCCTTATGCCACCCAGGCCGAGATGGACGCCATCTATAAATTACCCTTCCAGCGTTTGCAGCACCCTTATTATGAACAACAAGGCCCGGTGACGGCGCTTGAGACCATTCAGTTTTCAATCAACACCCACCGCGGCTGTTACGGCGAATGTAATTTCTGCGCAATTGCCGTGCATGAAGGCCGCACCGTGCGCTGGCGCAGCCCCGAATCGATTGTGGCCGAAGCCGAAGCGATCACACGCCTGCCCAACTTTAAAGGCTATATCCTGGATGTGGGCGGACCGACAGCCAATATGTACGGCTTTGAGTGCGCCAAAAAGCTAAAAAGCGGCGCCTGTGATGATCGCCGCTGTCTTTACCCACAGGTTTGCCAGTCGCTTAAGCCCGACCACCAGCCGCAAATCGAGCTACTGCGCCGCCTGCGGCGAATTCCCGACATTAAAAAAGTTTTTGTCGCTTCCGGCATCCGCTACGATATGGTGGTAGCCGACCAACTGCACGGGCAGGATTATGTTAAAGAAATCGCCGAAGAGCACGTATCCGGCCAGCTTAAGCTGGCGCCGGAACACAGCGAAAAACACGTGCTAAACCTTATGGGCAAACCGGGCGGCGACGACCTGCTGCGTTTTAAGAAATGGTTTGACACTTTTTCGGAGCGGGCCGGTAAAAAACAGTTCCTTACATATTATTTTATTGCCGCACACCCCGGATGCAGCGAAGGGGATATGCAGCACTTAAAACAGTTCGTCAGTCAGCAGTTGCACATTTCACCCGAGCAGGTACAGTTGTTTACGCCCACCCCTTCCACCTATTCCAGTCTGATGTATTACACCGGTCTGGATCCGTTCACGCTGAAGCCGCTCTCTGTTGAAAAAGATATCAGCCGCCGCGAAAAACAAAAAGCCATCCTGGTGGATAAACCGGCTTCACCCCCCGCGCCCCGGCGGCCTTTACGCCGCGACGGTTTTCATTCGCGCGCCGATGAAGAAAGACGCAATACCACCCGCAGGAAACATTAATGTACCAGCTTTTTGCCGTGACCCAGCCCGGTCTTGAAGCCATCACGCGCCAGGAGATGTTAAGCCTGGGTTTTTCAGTACACAAACCCGACCCGCGTTCAACTGAAAGTGGCGGCGGAGTGGAATTTGACGCTTCGCTGGCCGAGCTTTACCGCGCCAATCTTTATCTGCGCACCCCGGCCCGCATTCTCAGCCGCCTGGGCCAGTTTGATGCCACCGGTTTTGCCGAACTGCGCAGCAAAGCGGCAAAATTACCCTGGCACCAATACCTCAACCCATCCCGGCCGCTGGCTATTCGGGTTACCTGCCACAAATCCAAACTTTATCATTCCGACGGCGTGGCCGAACGCATCGCCGGCGCGATTGGCGACAGTTTTCGCCAACCCGTTTCGGTGGTTAAATTTGACGAAGATGAAGACAAAAACCTGCCCCAGTTGGTGGTGGTGCGTCTGTCGCATGATCTTTGCACCGTCAGCGTGGATAGTTCCGGCGCGTTATTACACCGCCGCGCTTACCGCCTGGCAACTGCCAAGGCCCCCCTGCGTGAAAACCTGGCCGCCGCCCTGCTGCTGGCCGCCGGTTGGAAAACTTCGGCTCCGTTAATGGACCCCTTTTGCGGTTCCGGCACCCTCGCTATCGAAGCCGCACTGATGGCCGGCCGGATCGCCCCCGGCAAAAACCGCCGCTTTGCCTTTATGGATTGGCCCTCTTATGATTCCAAACTCTGGCAGCGCCTGGTAAATGAAGCCGCCGCTGCCGAAAAGACACCCGAAGCGCCCATTCTGGCTTCCGATCGAGATGCAGGCGCGATTAAATTGGCTCAGGCCAATGCCGAACGCGCCGGAGCAGCCGCATATATACAATTTACTCATCAGGCTTTTTCAGCCATGCAGCCGCCGGCCCAACCCGGCTGGTTGGTGTGCAACCCGCCCTATGGGGTCAGGGTTACTTCAACACATGATCTGCGTAATTTATATGCACAACTCGGGCATGTTTTAACCGCGCTCTGCCCCGCCTGGCAGGTGGGCATCTTATGCAACAGTTCTTATCTCGTCGGGCATACCCGGTTAAAATTTCCCAGGACGCTGTCCCTGGTCAACGGTGGCATTCCGGTGACCTTTTTTATGGGGCAGGTACCACAGCCATAACAAGTTCCCCGCCACAAATCATATAGATTTACTAAAAATACGGAATGCAACCGAAGTTGCATCCGTTTCAATGTTTTAATCATATTTCGTCATTATTTTTAAGTGATTTAATTCATTATCAAGCAGCGGAGCTTTTGCTTGCCAAAAAAATGGGCCTCAGCCATAATTACTTTGCACATTAACAATTCATTAACAGGAGCCCCGCATGAATTTTTTTAAGAACATGTCCATTGCTGTAAAAATTTCTTTGGGCTTTATTGTTGTTTTGGTCATGTTATTGGTAGTGGGTGGCATTTCTGTTTTTCAACTCAGGCAATTAAATACATCATTATCTCAGGTAACGGGCGATTTAGCCCTGCAAAAACAACTGGCCAGCGACCTGCGCAGCCAGATGGCTATTGTGATTAATTTTGGCAATAAATATGCCGATACGGGTTCGGCTTCTTATTTAACCCGTTATAACGAGGAATTAAAGACGTTTGACGAGATGCTGGTCAGTCTTGAAGAAAAATCCCGGGACAACCCGCAGCGGTTAAACTACATAACCACCCTCAAAGACAATGTTTTTAATTACAAAAAATATTATTCGGATGTAACCGCCAACATCACCACGCGCACTTCAACCATCCAAACCAACTTAATCCCCGACGATATCATCATCAGTTCCAACCTGAGAAAACTCTCGGAGAATTATGTGGATGTTGAGACTCTGCCCATCAAGTCGGCTATTGAAACAGCCCACCTCTCCTACCTGGACATTCGAAAAAATTCGGTGGGCTACCTGTATACCGGCGACTTTCAATGGGCTCGCGACCACCAGTGGAATTATGACCTGTTGATGAAAGATATGGACCAGGTTAACGCCCTGGTGACCGACCCGGATCATCAATTGTTAATTAAAGATACGCTAAATATGATGTCCGATTACGACCAGCGGTATCGCTCCCTGATTGAGGAATATCAAAAACAACAGGATATTCAAATTAATCAAACCGATCCGTTGGAAAAAGACATTGATGAAAATATCGTGCAGTTGATTAAAAGCGTTGATGATCAATATCAGGCCGCCGTTATTTCCAGCAACGGTCTGGTTTCATACACTGAAATGATCATCCTTATTCTGACAGCGGCCGCTTTGATGATCACATTGATCATGATCGTTTTTATCCCGCAAACCATTCGCCGTCCATTAAAAACTGTGATGACTCTTTCACAGCAAATCGCCAGAGAAGACCTGCCGGCTATGGTTGCCGAGATGAAAAACATCGCCCGCGGAGACCTGACACGCCAGGTCAGTATGCAGGCGCAGCCCATAATCGTGCGTTCAAACGATGAAATTGGCCAGCTCGCCGTCACCTTTAACGATATGATCCACGGTCTGCACGCCATGACCGAGGCTTTCAGTGAAATGGTTTTGATTATGAAAAATAATCTGGAAAAAATTTCACTGGCAGCCTGTGATTTAAATGAATCGGCCAACCAACTGGCCTCCACCGCCCAGGAAGCCGGTCACGCCACCGATCAGATCACCAATACTGTCCAACAAATTGCCGCGGGGGCTTCGCAACAGGCTGAGGGATTAAACCGCTCCAGCGAATCGGTGGATAACCTGAATAATTCCATCGGCCAGGTGGCCGGCGGCACACAAAATCAGGAAAAGGCCGTGCAAAAAGCAGCCGTCGTCACCGGCAGTATTTCTACGGCCATTGAAAATGTATATAACCACGCCCGCAGCGTTGCCAAAAACTCGGCAGACGCGGTTAATACCACCCGCTCAGGCGCACAAACGGTTGAAAATACTATCGGCAAGATGCAATTAATTAAATCCAGAGTCGATCTTTCTGCGGCTAAAGTTCAAGAGATGGGTCAGCATTCCCAACAGATTGGCGTGATTGTGGAATTAATTGACGATATTGCCTCTCAGACCAATTTACTGGCTTTAAATGCCGCCATCGAAGCGGCCCGCGCCGGTGAACATGGCAAAGGGTTTGCCGTGGTAGCCGATGAAGTGCGTAAACTGGCTGAACGTTCGGCAACCGCCACCAAGGAAATCACCACCCTGGTGCGCACCATTCGGGTTACGGTCGACGAAGCCGTCACTGCCATGAACGAAAGCGCCCGCGAAGTGGAAAGCGGCTCGCACCTGGCCGGTGAAGCCGGTCTGGCCCTGGCAAATATCTTAAAAGTCTCGGAAGGCGGCCAAAAAGGCTCCAATGAAATTGCGCTGGCAACCGAAAAAATCAGCGATCTGGCCGGTCAAATTGTAACCGCCATGGACAGCGTATCCGAAGTGGTCAGGGATAACCTGGCCTCGACCACGGATATGGCACACAGTTCCAATGAAGTAACGCGTATCATTGAAAACATCGCCAGCATCAGCCAGGAAAACAGCGCCTCCATTCAAGAAGTCAGCGCCGCCAGCGAAGAAATGAGCGCCCAGGTTAACGAAGTCAGCCATTCCGCAGACAATTTGCGCAGAATGGCCGGCGATCTGAAATTGATTGTTGAACAGTTTAAAATAAGCTGATTAATTTCCCAGAGTCTGGCGGCAAATTTCCAGCCAGTCCAGCATACCTTTCACCTGGTGATAACGAAAGGCGATGATCAGGCGGTCATACCTGGCATCTGCCGGCAGCGCCTCGGTTTGTTTTTGAAAGTCCGTAAGCCAGTCTTCACAGCATTTTTGCTGTTGATCAATCAACGAACGCGCCCCTTCTTCATTTTCGCGTCCGGCAAAATATAGCCGCGCAATAAAATCCTGGCGCATATCGCGGCCGTGGCGCACCGGGCTACTGCGCCAGGCTTCAAAAGCCTCACGCCCCGCGTCGGTCAGGTAATATTGTTTTCGTGACGGTCGGGTCTCACCCGGAATCACGGTGCAATTTAAATAATCTCTTTCTTCCAGTTTATCCAGCAGGGCATATAACATGCTTTGTTTTAAATTCCAGATGCGCGGGATGGCCTCCATCTCACTGATCTGGCGGTATAAATCATAACCATGCATCGGTTGTTGATTTAAAATACCGAGTAATACAAATTCGAGGGTAAGCGGCGCAGAAGCTCTGGGGGACATAAGGTTTCACCTGCTCAATAAATGAATATAGATGAAGTATAGCAGAGAAAAGCCGGGAACGAAAGTTTTTGATAAGCACGGCCCGACCCTTACAAAAATCTTAATCACCTCTTGACAGGAACCCAAACGTTATTAAAATAGTTTAGAAACTTAACTATTTAGAAACTTAACCAATTATGAGCGTATTAAAAGAAAATCCCCATTTACAAAAAAGTATTGACCGTTTCTGGGAGACCATTCCCCCGTTATGGTGCCTGATTAAAGGCCGGGTGCGCGCCACTGCCACCGATTCTTTCGGCATCACGGTTGAACAGTTTCACGTGCTGCGCCACATCCGCAAAGGCAAAAAGACCGTCAGCGAACTGGCCGAAGTGAAACAAATCAGTTCTTCCGCCATCAGCCAGGTGGTCGATGCCCTGGTCGAAAAAGACTTGATTACGCGCAAAGCCAGCGCCGAAGACCGCCGCCGCATCAACCTGGAGTTAACCCCGGCCGGTGATGCCCTGTTATCGGCCATTTTTGAAAGAAACCATGAATGGATGGCCGCTTACCTGCAAAATTTGAGCGATGAAGAGCTCGAAACCATTAACCGTTCCATGGAAATATTAAAAAATGTTTTTAACGATACCCTCAAATAGAACCGAGAAAAATTAAATTTATGAACCATTTGCGTAAATTATTGCACTTTGTTAAACCCTATCGAGTGCAGTCTATTTTATCGTTAGTTTTATTAACCGTTATGGCCTTGCTGGACCTATCCATTCCACGTTTGATCCAGCATATCATTGATCAGGGCATAAAACAAAACGATTTATCCGTCGTTATTCAAACCTCCGCCTGGATGTTAAGCATTTCCGTGTTAAGCACACTGGCCGCCATCGGCAACAATGTTTATTCCATTCAGGTTGGCGAAGGCACGGCGCGTGATATTCGCGAGGCCCTTTTTACCAAAATTCAAGATTTTTCATACGGCAACCTGGATCGTTTCACCACCGGCAAGTTGATGGTGCGCCTTTCCAGCGACACCACCGCCATTCAACGCCTCTTTCAAGTTTCGCTACGCATCGGCACGCGCGGACCGCTCCTGATGATCGGCAGCGTGATCTTGATGTTTAATACCAGTCCGCATCTGGCCATCTCCATTTTTCCGCTGCTGTTGGTAACCGCCGGTGTCATTATCTTTTTCAGCATTAAAATGGAGCCTTTTTACCGCTCCGTGCAGCAAAAACTGGACCGCTTAAACACCGTTTTGCAGGAAAACATCGCCGGCGCCCGCCTGGTGAAGGCTTTTGTGCGCGCCGATTATGAAGCTGAACGTTTCGAAGTTGCCAACGAAGATTTCACCGAACGGAACGTACAGGTGATGCAATTTATGTCCAGCATGACGCCCATCCTGACCCTGTTTGTTAACATCGGCATTGTGTTGGTCATCTGGCTGGGCGGTTTGCAATCCATCTCCGGCGATCTGTCTCTGGGGCAGATTGTGGCCTTCACCAATTATCTATTAACCACCATGACCCCGCTGTTATTAATGACCATGCTCTCAAACGTGTGGGCCAACGGCACTGCCTCGGCGCAGCGTGTTAATGAAGTCTTTGAAACCATGCCCGAAGTGCCGGTTAATCCGCAAGCACGTGTTTTACCTTCTCAAAATGCCATGCAGGTCGAATTTAAAGATGTTTCGTTCCACTACAACGGCAAATCCAACCGCCTTGTTCTGGAACATATCAATTTAAAAGCCGAGCCGGGTTCGACTGTCGCCATTTTGGGTGCAACCGGGGCAGGCAAATCTTCGCTGATTAACCTGATACCGCATTTTTACGAGGCTTCGCAAGGGCAGGTGTTAATCGACGGCATCGATATTCGCGATATTCAAGATGAATCGCTGCTGGAACAGATCGGCATCGTTCCGCAGGAATCGATCCTGTTTTCGGGAACGGTGCGTGAAAACATCTGTTACGGCCGCCCGGAAGCCGGCGACGATGAGGTGATCGCAGCCGCAAAAGCCGCTCAGGCGCATGATTTTATTATTAAATTTTCAGAGGGTTATAACAGTCACGTTGAAGAACGCGGCGCCAACCTGTCGGGCGGGCAAAAACAGCGTCTTGCCATTGCGCGCGCCATCTTACCCCACCCCCGTTTGTTAATTCTGGATGACAGCACCAGCGCGGTGGACGTGGAAACCGAAACCAAAATCCAAACGGCCTTACAGGAAAACCTGAAAGACTGCACCCGTTTTGTGGTTGCCCAGCGCATCAGCACGGTATTAAACGCCGACAAAATCATTGTGCTCGACCACGGCAAAATCGCCGCCGAAGGCACTCACAGTGAGTTGATGAAATTCAGCCCGATTTACCGGGAAATTTACGAATCGCAGTTGGGCAATGGCATTCAAGCCTGATCATTCTTAAAGGTCTTTATTGGAGTTTTTTATATGTCAAATCAAACATCCTCAAACGAAGGTCGCCCCATGATCATCCGTGCCCAGGGGCGCAGCCCGGCCACACCGGGAAAAATTGAAAAAGCCAGAGACCCGCGCCAGGCCATGCTGCGCCTGTTGGCTTACCTGAAACCGTTTCGCATCTCCATCGTGTCCGTGCTAGTTCTGGTGGTCATTTATACCCTGCTGGGGCTGATGGGCCCATACCTGATGGGTATAGCCATTGACCGCTATATCGCCGGCAAAGATCAGAGCGGATTAATTTATACTGCGCTTGCCATGCTGGTGGTGTATGTGTTAAGCAACGCTTTTCAAGCCGTCGCCAACTGGATCATGGCGCGCATTTCTCAGCGTGCATTAAAACAAATGCGCGCGGACCTTTTTCAACATTTACAAAGCCTTTCCCTGGCTTTTTTCGATGCCAACCCCGCCGGTGAATTGATGAGCCGCCTGACCAATGATATTGACGCCATCAACCAGGCCGTTTCACAAAACATCATTTCGCTGATTGCCAGCGTTTTATCATTGGGCGGCATTTTAATAACCATGTTTATCTTAAACCCGTGGCTGGCGCTGGCTACCCTGCTGGTAGTGCCGATTATGTTATGGTTTACCGAATTTATTGCCAAATACACCCGCAAGGGTTTTCGAGAGCTGCAAAAACACCTGGGAGGCCTCAACAGTGTGATGGAAGAAACCATCAGCGGCGAGAAGGTGGTTAAGGCTTTCCGGCGCAACGATCAGGTGCTTGAAGCCTTTCGCAAGCAGAACCAGGCTGTGTATGAAGCCGGCATTTACGCCAACTCGTATGCGCTTTTATTAATGCCGCTCACTTCGGTGCTGGGTAACTTTTTTGTGATTGTGCTGGCCGGTCTGGGCGGATGGCTGGCTTTGCAGGGTATGGTCAGCGTGGGCACGATTGCCACTTTTATTAACTACGGTCAAAATTATGTACAGCCTCTGCGCCAGCTGGCCACCATGTATAACGCCATTCAGGCCGCCCTGGCCGGGGCCGAACGGGTCTTTGAAATCATCGACACCCCCTCCGAGCCGGCCGACGAGCCCGATGCCCGCCCACTGCCCGTCATTAAAGGCGACGTGCTGTTTCAGGATGTTAATTTCGGGTATCGTGCGGAGCGTTTGATCATCAAAGGCATGAATCTCGAAGCAAAAGCCGGGCAGACGATTGCCCTGGTAGGGCCCACCGGAGCGGGCAAAACCACCATCATCAACCTGCTGACCCGTTTTTATGAAATTCAGAGCGGCTCAATCTTAATCGACGGCAGTGACATTCATTCCTTTAAAAAAGCCGACCTGCGCCGCCAGATGGGACTGGTTTTGCAGGATACATTTTTATTTTCGGACACGGTCATGGAAAATATCCGTTACGGCCGGCTGGAGGCCAGCGACGAAGAATGTATTAAGGCCGCTCAAATGGCCGATGCCGATCATTTTATCTGCCAGTTGCCGCAGGGTTACCAGACCGTTTTATCCGAAAGAGCGGGCAACCTCAGCCAGGGCCAGCGCCAGCTTCTGGCGATTGCGCGCGCCATTCTGGCCGATCCGGGCATTCTGATTCTGGACGAAGCCACCAGCAGCGTCGACACGCGCACGGAAGCACGCATTCAAAAAGCGCTGCTGCTGCTGATGCGGGGCCGCACCAGTTTTGTCATCGCGCACCGCTTAAGCACCATTCGAGACGCCGATAAAGTGGTGGTAATTAATAACGGTGAAATCATCGAACAGGGCAATCATCATCAGTTGTTGGAAAAACAGGGTTTTTATTATCAGCTTTATGTCAGTCAGTTTAAAGGGCAGGCCATCTAAACCCGGCATGGCCCGGTTATTCTTCCACGTAACCCAGCGGGGGCAGCCCCCAATGGGCCCGGGCACGGTTGCAGCGTTCCAGTTCTTCGGGAATGCAGGTCCAATGTGAATCGTGCCATTTAATGCCAAAATCACGGCAGGGTGAAGGGCGCTCGTTATAAATGCTGCAATGCACTTCTCTGGCTACTTCACCCTGCAAAGCGACACAACGCGGTTCTTTTTGGTTGGTGCCGCGCATGCAGCAGCGAAAATCGTCCACCTGTTCGGTAAGTTCTTCAGGCACATTTCCCCCGGTGGCCTGGTCTGCCTCTTCCCAGTAAAAAGAGACTCGAAAAAAAGCGCAGCAAGCGCCACAATTTAAACAGGGGTTTCCATCGGCAGAGAAAATAATCCTCTCAGTATCCACAAAAGGAGTATTATAATTCTTTCATGCCGCGTATTTTGAATTTTTTAATGTTGTTAACATTACTGGCAATTATGGGCTGCACTCCGGTGAATACGGCCACCCCCACGCCCACAATGCCAGCTTCCGCCACGCCATCCCCCATACCAACCACACCAACGGCCACTTTTACGGCCAGCCCTTCACCCACCGCCACCGTCACATCCACACCTGCGCCTTTTATTTCCGGTCCGGCCAATTTTCCCGACAATGTTAACCCACTGACCGGGCTGATATTGGAAAC
Organism: Anaerolineae bacterium; assembly: GCA_021287005.1. Classification (GTDB taxonomy): domain Bacteria; phylum Chloroflexota; class Anaerolineae; order Anaerolineales; family Anaerolineaceae; genus JAJTBH01. The sequence continues at coordinate 11,324 of JAJTBH010000010.1, read as the reverse complement.
GCCGGGTAACCTGGCGCTGGCGCCGGGTCTGCTTTCCATTTCCAATGCCCCGGTCAGCGCCCGCCCGCAGGCCGGTTTGTCTTACGCCTCACAGGTTTATGAATTTTACCTGGGCGAAGGCGCCAGTCGTTTTCTGGCCGTGTTTTACGGTCTGCTGCCGCCATTAAACACTGAAAGCGGCCAGGCGCTGGAACTCGGCCCGCTGCGTTCGGGACGCCTGCATTATGAAACATTACGCCGTTTTTATAACGGTTATCTGGTGTTTGCCAGCGCTTCCGATGTGGTTTTGCCGCATCTGGAGCAATATCAGATCATTCAAAACCCCAATCCGGATAATATCAACGGGGCGCGCATTCCCGTTTCACGCCTGCTCGAACTGGGCCGGGATACGGCCGCCGAACTGGGCCAACCCGAAATCAGCGGCCTGCTTTTTGACCCGGCTGTTCCGGTCAACGGCAAAAAAGCCGAACGTTTGTGGATGCTTTTTCATTATTATGATCAGGTTTACTGGAAATATGACGCCGAACGCCAGGTGTATACGCGCTGGCAAGATGACGGCGAAGGCGGCGAGTTAACCCAGGCTGTTGACTCACTCAACGGCCGGCCTTTGGAATATGAAAATGTAATTGTGATGTTTGCCGACTACCAGCGGTATACCGAAACCCTGTTTAACATCAACCTGTCGTATATCACCCGTTACCCGGCGCTTTTGTTCCGCGACGGCCAGATGTATGAAATTTACTGGAGCACACGCAACGAGGAATACGAAAAAACCACCGGAAAACTGCGTCCGCCCCGTTTTGTGGATGCCAGGGGCAATCCTTTTCCGCTTAAGCCCGGCCAGAGCTGGATTGAGATCGCCCAATTACACAATTCTTATTTCGAAACCGAGGATACGCGCGATTTTTTCCGCCTGACCAATACGCGTTTACCCGGTTCGGGGGTCTGGGCGGTTTATTATATTCCTCCCGATTACCAGCCCACGCCCACCCTTACCCCCACGCCGGAATAAAAGCCGGGAAATCGTCGTGAAGTTTTTTCGACCAGCGGCAGAGATCAGCAATTCGATTAAACCCATTCTCCTCCCCCGACTATTCCCACACTTGACAAACATTTCATTGGTATTAAAATAAGTGTACGTTATACACTAATTATTGTTTTGAGGAACCATCATGAGCATTTTTGACCGACAACGATTAACCGATGCCACCTTTAAGCTCGACATCCAACGCATGCGCCAGGGCTGGTATACCGATAAATATTTCACCAACATCGCCAACATGCTGGCCATTCTGTCACAACAGGGATATCACTACAACGGGAAATATCACAATTTGCCCGCCGGCATTTCACCCGAAGCCATCGCCTGCGGCGATCTGGAAGTGGAAATGCAGTGGTTCACCCGCCGTCCGGGTGAAACCATTGTGGTGGGCATTGATAAATCGCTGGAAATGCTGCGCCTTTGCACCGGATATTGGAACGGTGACAGCTTCGTCAACACTGCCGACCGGCTTCAAATCGAGGCCGTGCATGATGGCTGTAAAGTCTGCGGAGACGGCAACCCCGACAATGTACAGCCGGTTCTGCGCGTACGCGGACGTTACCGCGACTTTGCCATCCTTGAGACCCCCACACTGGGCATCTTAACCCGCGCCAGCCGGGTTGCCACCAATGTTTACGAGACCTTCATCGCTGCGCGCGGCAAACCGGTTTTGTTTTTCCCGGCACGTTTTGACCTGCACGAAGCGCAGGCCGCCGACGGTTATGCCTATAACATTGCCCTGCAGCGTTTTAACCACGATTATGCCAGCACGTTAGGCCCATTTGTCTCCACCGATGCACAGGGTGACTGGTGGGGCGGCGCCGGCGGCGGAACGGTATCACACTCGGCCATCGCCTGCTTTTTCGGCGACACCGCCGAAGCCATGCTGGCTTTTGCGCGTGTGGTGCCCCTGCCCATTTCACGCATCGCCCTGGTGGATTTTAATAACGATTGTGTCAGCGATTCGCTGCGCGTCTGCAAAGCCATGTTTGACGAATATATTCGCCTGCTGGAGGCCGGTCAACCCGAAGAAGCCGAACGTTATAAACTCTACGGGGTGCGCATGGATACCGGTAAAAACTTACGCGACGCCTCCATTTCGCCGTTGGGCGACCCCGAACTGGACCTGGGTGTTAACCCACGCCTGGTCTTTAACCTGCGCCAGGCGCTTGATTCGGCCTGGGAAGGCTGGTCGGTCGCACCGCGCTGGCGCGAAACCGCGCAGCAGTTCTGCAAAGCGGTAAAAATCGTCGTATCGGGCGGTTTTAACCCCGAACGCATTCGCCGATTTGAACGGCTGATGGTTCCGGCCGATATTTACGCCGTCGGATCATCCTTATTCGACAATCACGGCTCCACCGTGGCCGATTTCACCGCCGATGTGGTGCGGGTTAAGGTTAACGATCAATGGGTCGACCTGGCCAAGGTCGGGCGGCATGCCTGTGACAATCCCGACCTCGAAGCGGTTATCTGGAAATAAACAAAATTAATACCCCACATAAATTCCCCGCAGGAAAAGACGAATTACCTTTTCCATCAGGCGCGCTATTAATTTATACAAAGGGTTAATCGCGGTTTCATAATAAAAATCGCGCTCAAACAGATGGTTATCCACCCAGTACTGGTAATCGCGCACCAGGGTTTTGGCGCCTGCAATCGCATTAATCCGCCAGACGCGAAAACGAATTAAATCTCCCAGGCCCGCTGAAGGCAATTTTTTGGCCGCCACCGTTTGATAAAAACTTTCGGCCGTCTTATTTATGTCGGTGATCACTTTCTTTTGCATAGCCGGTACCAGGTCGTTGTAATGCGGCACACCGATGCCGTTAACATACACCATGTTTAAATTAACCGCATTTAATTTAATACAATCCAGTGTTTCTTTAAACTGGCCGCCGCCCGAAGCCACAGCCAGAACATATTTCCCGAAAAAACGCGGGCGATGCCAGAGATAGGCAAAATGGTCAAAAAGTTTTTTCAACAAAGCGCTGATTGAAAGTACATAAACCGGCGAAGCAAAAATGATTCCATCCGCTTCCATGATTTTCTGTTCGATTAAAGCCGTGTCGTCCTTTAACGGACATTTTTCCTCACCCTGTTTAATACAAATATGACACCCGGTGCAGTCTTTCAGGTTGTTTTCCTTTAACCACAGGTATTCAAAATCTACCTGTCCCAAAGATTTCATTTTTTCTTCCACCATCTGCACAGCCTGATAGGTTTCACCGCGGTGCGGACTGCCAATAATCGCCAGTATTTTCATGAAATTTCCCTTTCAATCAACCCAAGGATGGAATATTTTTAGATTATCCGATTTAAACCAAAGCCAATTTACCAGCCAGTTCTTTTGCCCAGGCGTCAATCGAAGGCCAGTTGCGCCCGTCGCCTTCGGCCATCAAGCCGGATTTATCCAGCGAAACCAGCAAACGCCAGAAGGGTGATAACTTGCCGTAATCCACCTTGCCGCCGAACATTTCCAACATCACCGGTTTGGATAACTCGTCCAACAAAGGCTGCATGAACTTATATGTCTTTTTCCGATTTTCGGGTGTGTCGTGACGCATATACGTGCCCGCCGAAAAACAAATCACTTCGGGACGCTGCAAATCCGAATGAAAACGTTTCACAAAATTCATCATTTCATCCAGCGGTTTTTCAAAGCGCAGCGCCGTGCCCAGAATAACATGTTGGTAGGGACCGATATCTTTCACCTGTTGTACCGCCGAAACGGTCACATTATAAGCGTTTTTTCCCAGAACGAGGCCCACCCTCTCGGCAATCTCGGCGGTGGAACCGCATTTGCTGGCATAAGCTACCAGAATTTTTTGCATATTAACCTCGTTTCCATAATGTTTATCAGATAAATCCAAAACCGGTTCACTCAGCGCCCAGGCTCCCGCACCGGTGGCCAGCAAACCGGCTGCGCCCAGGACAGCGCCTGTTTTGATTAAAAATTCACGTCGATTGATTTTTTGATTCAAGCCTGTCATAACAACTCCGTTGTTTAAGAAAAAAACTGCATCCAACTTACAGGATACAGTTTACCGTTTGGCAGGTTTATTTTGATCTGCCATATGGGGGATTAAAAAGTTTATTTCAGGAGGAAAGCAGCCCCAGTTCACGCGCCCGCGTAACCGCCTGGGTGCGGTTGGCCGATTCGAGCTTACGATAGATATTGGCCGTATGCGTTTTCACCGTTCCGGTGGCCACCACCAGTTGCCCGGCGATTTGTTGATTGGTTAAACCGGCTGCCATCAGGCGCAGCACTTCCAACTCGCGTTCACTGAGCGCCTCAACCATCCCGACCGGCGCTGCATTCACCGGCTGCAAGGGCATTAACGCCATGATCGTCTGCGCGTAAATACGCGCCGTTTCGTCCAAAGACGGCATGGCGCCCGACAGCAGGTCAAACATCGGACGGCCTTCATCCAACAGCGAACGATTCAACCCGATTTCAGCCGCAATGTGCAGGGCCCGCTGTAAATCGGCGCGGGCCGCCGCCGGGTTTAATGACGCCAGAGCGCGCAAAAACAAAACCTCCACCTCCCACGCGCGGCGACCCAGGTGGGTATACAACTCCGGCAAAGGATCGAGCAAACGCAACGCATCCGCTTTTTTACCAATCGCCAGGCAGCGGCGGACCTCCAGGTTAATTTCCAACTGGCTGAACGCATCACCGCTGGGCGGGTTGTTCTTCCACAGGCTTGCCGCAGACGACCAGTCGGCCACAGGCGTTAAACGCCCCAAAGCCAGGTTAATACGCGCCAGCCAGGCTCGAATATCCACGCGCGTCAGCGTGCCGCCGGCGGCGATAATCTCCTGATCCACAGCCGTTAATACTTCCAGAGCCTGTGTTTTTTCATCTCTAACCAGCAGCACACGCGCCAGCAGGATGCTGTTCTGTTTAATGGCGTCCAAAATGCCGCCGCGCCGCGCCAGGTGAATGCCCCGGCGGGCATAGTTTTCGGCCTCAGTTAATTGGCCCGTTTCATAATACAGTTCTCCGACCCCCGCCATGATATAGGACAGACCGGGGCTCTGGCTCAATCCGGCCGCTTCAACACGCACCAGAAGGCTCTTTCCGGATTCCAGCGCAGGACGCAACTGCCCCTGAGCGGCCAGCATACGCAGGTAATAAAGCGCCATGCTGCCCAGGGCCAGCATATTCCGTACTCTTAATAACATTTCAATGGATTTTTCATAAACCGGCAGCGCGGCGCGGTAATCGCCGCTTTCACGCAGGGCGTTGCCCCAACTGGTGTAAGCGATGCTGAGCATAAACAAATTTTCGGGCGGAGTGATATTGACTGCCTGCTGCGCCAGCGTGAGGCTGGTTGACACATCACCCGATAAACGCGCCAGCAAGGCCCGCAAAGCCAGAATCAGGGACAAAATATTCCGGTGTTCCACGCTGTCGGGTGTAAAAAGGCCCTTTTCCAGACGCAGTTGCATGGCGCGTTCGGCCTGGTCCAAAGGGGCATACGCTTCAGAGGAAAAACCGCTCAGATAATAACTCCAGGCCAGCAAGCCGCTCAGATACGGATTGTGATTGCGCTGTTCTTCGGGCATGGCTTTTAACCAGCGCAAGGCCGTATTAATTTCACCGGCGTAAGCCCAGCCGTCCCAGCTTTTTTCCATCAGGCGTTCGGCCAGGGTCAGGTCGCCGCCCGCCAGCGCGTGGCGCAGTGCTTCAGCAGCCAGCAAAGAATCCCATTTTTCGGCCAGTTGATCTGCAAACCAGCCTGCAGCGCGCCGGTGCAATTCGGCCAGCCGGGCGGGTTCGTTTTGTTTCAGGCGCATTCGCAGCAGATCCAGCATCAGGTGATGATAGCGGTACCAGAGGCCGTTTTCATCCAGGGGGATTAAAAAGAGATTGGCCTGTTCCAGTTCAGTTAACATGGCCTGCGCCGTCAGGGGCTTAATTTCATCGGCCAGTAAAGCTTCACACAAAGCCGGGCAAAAACGGTCGGTTATGGCGGTGACCAGCAAAAAAGCGCGTGTCTGCTCAGAACTGCGGTTAAAAACTTCTTCGGTCAGGTAATCGAGAATAAAACGGTTGTTGCCCGAAAAAGCGCGAATAAACTCGCTGCCATCCTGCCGTCCGCGCAGCGAGAGTGCCGCCATTTGCAGTCCGGCCGCCCAACCTTCGGTACGCGCCGCCAGCACAGCCACATCCGACTGCGGCAGGTTTACCTGCATAAAACGGCCCAAAAAATCGGCGGTTTCATCCAACGAAAAACGCAAATCATCGGCGCGTAATTCCACCATCTGTCCACCGGCGCGCAGACGCGGCAGCGGCAGCACAGGGTCGGCCCGGCTGGCAATCACCAGGCGGATCGATTCGGGCAGGTGTTCCAGCCAGTAAGCCAGCGCCTGGGCAACCGCCGTTGAGGTGATCACCTGAAAATCGTCCAATACCAGAATGTGCTGTCCTTGCAAAACAGACAGATCGTTTACCAGTGATGCCACCACCGCCGCCGGTGGAATACCCGGTCCGCCTTTTAAAAGACCCAGTGCATCCTGGCCGATATCGGCCCGCAGGCTTTGTAATGCGCCAATTAGATAGGTTAAAAAACGAGACACATCGTTATCTTCAGCGTCCAGAGACAACCAGGCCAGCGGCAAATTGATATGAGCAGCCCAGGCAGACAACAGGGTTGATTTTCCAAACCCGGCCGGTGCGGAAACCAGAATGATGCGCACACCGGGAGAAAGACCTTCATCCAGACGAAACAACAACTTGGAACGCTGCAAAATGCCCGAACGCAGCGGCGGAGCATGCAGTTTTGTCTGAACAAAGGTGGAAGATAACATGGATACCCTCAAATCAAATTTTCAGTTAAAAAACTGTCGGATTTTTTAATTATACAAAATTAAAACGCCGCACTGGAAATGCGGCGTTTATCAGTCGATTATTCGGGAATTGGTGCTAGGCGCGAACGCTCATATAAACCGGCGCGGCCGTTGCGGCGAATTTGCATCAGGTCGGCAGCCATACGCACCGAGTCGTCAATCAGGCGCACGCGGCTTTCAGCGTTAAAATACCAGGGAATGCCCACCTCGATAATTTTATAACCCAGCCTGCGGGCAATGTAAAGCACTTCCACATCAAATGACATTCCCGCCATGGTTTGTAGTTTAAAAACCTCATCGGCCACAGCGCCGTGAAAACACTTAAAACCGCACTGTGTGTCCTGCAAGCCCGGCAGGGTGATGACCCGCACCATAGTGTTAAACACGCGCCCGATTAAATGCCGATAAAAAGGTTCGTTAAAACGCTGCGCGCCGGGTCCCTCACGCGAACCAATCGCCACATCAAAGTTATTCAACTGCGGAGGTAAAAAGCGGTTAACTTCCTCAATCGGCATGGAAAGATCGGCGTCGCAGATAAAACGATAATCGCCATAGGCTTCAAGCATACCGCGTTTAACCGCCAGCCCCTTGCCCCGTTGGTCTTCATGAAAAACGCGCAGCCAGTCGACACCGGCAGCGTATTTCTGACAAAAAGCCAGGGTATTATCCTGACTGCCGTTTTCAACCACCAGAACTTCAACCGGATAAGATTGTTTTTTAATAAAAACGCCAATAGCATCAAGCGTGGACGGCAGCCGGTGCTCTTCATTGTGGGCGGGTATAACGATGGATAAGAGTGGATTCATAGTGACATTTATAAAAAAATTGTCGGGGTGGACGGACTTGAACCGTCGACCCCCGCGTCCCAAACGCGGTGCGCTGCCAACTGCGCTACACCCCGGCACGTCGAGTATAACCGATAGGATGGAAGAGCGTCAAGGTGGACTTTAATTCACAAGCCTCGATTACGCCCTCAAAAACCGTCCAAAAAGTCCCTCTGCGACAAAACAAAGGGACTTCAAAGCGGTAAAAACCGGTATAAAACTTAATTTTCCAAAGCCGGGTCCAAAATATTGGCTCCGGTTTTGGCATGACAGATATAAATTTCAGGCGTAAGGCCGGTTTTTTGAGGATACTCCGTTTTGACCGCCTCCACCAAAAGCGGCACGGCAGTTTGCGCCACCAGTGCCACGGTGCAGCCGCCAAAACCGGCGCCGGTCAGGCGCGCGCCGTAACAGCCTTTAACCCGTTGTTGAATTTCAGCCAGCACATCCAACTGCGGCACACTGACCTCATACCAATCACGCAGGCTGCGGTGTGAGGCATTCATTAAAAGGCCGACGGCGGCCAGATCGCCTTTATTAAGGGCGGTTACCGTGTCGAGCACACGCTGGTTTTCGGTAACGATGTGCCGGCAGCGCCGCCCCACCACTTCGGAAAGTTCCGAACTGCGTTTTTCCAGCATTTCCACCGAAACATCCCGCAGGGCTTTCACCCCCAGAATACGCGAGCCTTCTTCACACTGGGCACGGCGTTCATTATAAGCGCTGTCCACCAGGCCGCGCCGCACGCCGCTGTTTACCACCACAATGCTGGCGCCGGCGGGCATGGGCACCAGTTGATATTCCAGCGAGCGGCAGTCAATTAACAGGGCGTGGTTTTCCTGGCCCAACGAAGAAATAAATTGATCCATCACGCCGCAGCGCATACCCACAAATTCATTTTCGGCACGCTGGCAATAGAGGGCGGCCTTAACCGGGGAAATATCCAGGCCGTTTAACTGCCGAAAAGCCGTAATCATTGCCAGTTCAATGGCCGCAGAGGAGGATAGACCCGCGCCTTTTGGCACATTGCCGGTGATCACGGCATCCATACCCTTAAGGGCATCCATACCCTTCAGGGCATCCATACCCTTCAGGGCGTAGCCTTCCTGTTTAAGGATGCTGGCAACACCGCGCACATAATTGGACCAGCTTTTGGATTCTTCGGCATGTTCGATGCTGCCATCCAGGCTGAATGAATCAAGCTGATCAAAATCGAGGGAATAAAGGCGCACGGTCTGGTCGGAGCGCGCCCTAATGGCGGCGCGCACGTCATAATCAATGGCAGCCGGCAAAACCCAACCGTCGTTATAATCGGTATGTTCGCCAATCAGATTCACCCGGCCGGGGGCGCGGGCTATAAAATCGGCTTCTGCTCCAAATTGTTTTTTAAATGCTTCTAAAAGCATGTTTGCCATGAATTAAACCTTGTTTGAGATAATAGATGAAATGCGCGGCAAAACGTTGGTTTCAATGTCGGTTTCACTGTTGGGCTGGGGCACGTTATCCAACAGCGACCAGAATTCCACATGTTCAACTGCCTGGCCGGGCTGCAGGGTCACCATCGGCCCCAACGATTCCACTTCGGCCATATCCGCACGGTTAAAAAATTCAACACAGCATCCCCCATCGGGATAAAGCGCATCGGGCTGATAACGGAATTGTTTAACAAAGAGTTGACCCTTGCGGGCATAGGCCACCCAGCCATCCGGCACTGAAAAACCGATCTTTTGCGGACCGGGAGCCTGGGGGTTCTGGCGCAGCATGATAAAACGTTTTCCCCACATCCAACGCGGGTCGGTCACGTCGGTATAGGCCCAGAAAGAAATCGTGCTGGTATGCAGCAGGTTTTCGGTGTGCGAACCGCGCGGCGGCAGGGGGGCAATGGCCGTACCTTCGGTGGCCATCACGGAGAGCGCCCAGGGGGCAAATTCAATCGCCCAGGGGCCGATGTTTCGCAAACGATGCGTCACGCGCACCTGAGATTTTCCTTCCAGCAGTTCAACGTCTATTTCCTTCTGAATGCCGTTAACGGTTTCGGGATCGGGAATAAACCGGATGAAGTTTTTGTGATCTTCATATTTAACCGGCGTGTTGTCGGGGAAATACGTTCGCGGCATAATTTCAGGAGAATGCCAGAGACGATGACCGCCAAAAATATGGAATTCATCGCCGCCGGTTAAAGGAAGTTCTTCAGCATATTCCTTAAATATATTATCTTTACCCACAAAACCGAAACGAACAATACGAGGTCCTACATCAAGCGTGATAACCAGATCAATAATTCCATCAGAAATTTTAAGGCACTTTTTACAGCCATTATATTGAATAATTTCAGTCTGCATGGCACTTTACTCCTTTTACAAATGAATATAACTCTATTTTACAGATACTCACTTATTTTTGATAGAGGAAAGCGCCCTTTGCATCACAATAAAAAACAAAGTCAGCAAACCGACCACGATTCTGGTCCACCACGAATTAAGCGTACCTTCAAACATGATGATATTCTGAATAATACCCTGAATTAACACGCCAAAAACGGTGCCGATCACATAACCCACGCCGCCGCTCAAGAGCGTGCCGCCGATGACGGCCGACGAAATGATATCCAGCTCAAACCCATTGGCGTAATAACCATAACCCGAAAGCATGTAAAAGGAATATACCACTCCGGCCAGCGCCGAACAAAAGCCGTTCAGGGCATATACCAGCACCTTGGTGCGTTTAACCGGCAGGCCCATCAAGAGCGCTGACTGCTCGCCGCCGCCAATGGCATAGACGGTGCGGCCAAAGCGCGTATAATGCGCCACATAAACCGCCAGCAGCACTACCACCAGGGTAATGACCACATTAATCGAGACAAACGCCTTGCCCCACACGGGAATCTGGTATAACGACACCGCCTTGTAAAAGGGATCATTTATCGGCACGGCATCAATGCTGATGATAAAACACAGGCCGCGAGTTAAAAACATACCCGCCAGGGTGGCAATAAAAGGCGGCACCTTGTAATAGGTGATGATGGCGCCCATGCCGGAGCCAATCAAGGCGCCCAGAGCCAGCACCGTCGGAATGGTGATAAAGGGGCTGATGTGCGCTTTTTCAACCAGGGCTGCCGAAACCATAGAGGTAAAAGCAATCATGGCGCCCATCGAAAGGTCAATGCCGCCGGTTAACAACACAAAGGTTACACCGATGGCGCTGATGATAATAAACGAGTTATCAATCAGCATGTTAAAAAACACCTGAGCGGTGCCAAAACCGCGGTACTTTAATGAAGCGGCCAGGAAGGTGGTAAAAAACAGGGCAATCGTCACCATCACCGGCAGGTATTTACGATCAATTCTAAAAGGAAAACGGCGGCTCATCAGGCTACTCCTTTCCGGAAGGATAAATTCAATGATTTACGGAATTCGCTTGATTGCAGCAGACTCACCAGGAAAACCACAACCGCTTTAACCACCAGTGTAATTTCGGGCGGAACGCCGATTGAATAAATGGTGGTCGTCAGACTTTGAATGATCAAAGCGCCCAAAAAACTGCCGGCCAGGGAAAAACGACCACCGGCCAGCGAAGTGCCGCCCAGCGCCACCGCCAGAATGGCA
>JAJTBH010000518.1 GCA_021287005.1 Anaerolineae bacterium | reverse complement strand
CTTCGTATGCAGTGGGATCAGTCAGGCTAATCAGATGGGTCGTGGCGCTGACCGGGTCGCCGGCTTTTCCGTTCACCTCCAACACGACACCCTCAAATGGCGCATATAAATCCACATGTTCGGCCGCGCCGCGCGCTGTTTCTGCTTTAACGCGCGCATCGACCAGTTTGGATTGCGCCAGGCTCAACAGCACCACATCCGGGCCATCCTGCACGCGTTCCCAGGCAATGCGGCTTTTATCGAGTTCAGCCGCCGCTTTTGCCAGGTTGGCATCCGCCTGCTCAATTTCATAAGCGCTGTAACCGCTTTTCATCCAGTTATAGTTGGCCAGGGCCTGGTCGCGTTGTTTGCCCGCAGCCGAAAGGCTGCGTAAAGCCGCGATACGCGCCGGGTCGGTGTCCGACCTGCCCGCCGCATCATCATAGCTGTCGCGCGCGAATTCAAAAGCCGTGATTGCGTCATAATAATCGGCTTGAGCCAGGTTTATTTCTGCCTGACTGGCGCGAGGATAATTCATGGCCTGGCGTTTTTTTTGCGTTTCTTCGAAGGCTTTTTGGGCTTCCACATAAGCCAGTCGGGCTTTAGCCGTCGCTTCGGGTGCCGCGTTTATTAAATCGTCCAGTTCCTGCTGCGCTTGCTGAAACAAAGCTTCGGCTTCACCGGCCGCCGCAGCATAACGGCTGCGTTCTGACAGGCTGGCCAACAACTGGCCCTTATTCACTTTTTGACCGGGTTTTACATAAACCTGTTTTAACCGGCCTTCCACCTGCATACTTAATTGCACCTGGTTTGCCCCGACCAATTGACCGGGTGCATTAACCGAACGGGCTACATCGCCATATTCCACCGGCACGGTATTTGGTTTTTCTTCAGTCACCCGCTGTTCGGGAAGGCTGCTGAGATAACCGGCATAAGCCATTCCGCCTAAAAAAAGTAATATTAATAAACAAAAAAGCCCAATCTTCCAGGGACGGTTAATCAACAATCGGAAATTAATTGGCTGACGGACAGTCGTTGCCAGCCTGGTTTTTATAAAAACAAAAAAAGACTTTATCCGCTGCATTCAAGATCCTCCTGACCGGATAAAGTTATACCCCACCCAAATTACGGGGGGGTTACTGGCTGGTTACAATTTCGTAATCTTTAATAACAAAAAGAAGGTTTGCTCTTCAGGCCAGGCGATAGCCGATGCCCGGTACGGTTAAAACCAGGGTCGGGCGGGCCGGGTCGGGTTCCACTTTTTCACGCAGACGACGGATGTGTACATTAATCGCATGTTCGGCATCCAAATCGGGGGTGTGTCCCCAGACCGCTTCCACGATCTGCGAACGGCTGAGCGCCTGGCCGCGGTGACGGGCCAGATAAACCAGCAGACGAAATTCCACCGGGGTCAGCGCCACATCCGCCTCACCGCGTTTTACACGTCCGCTTGATAAATCAACCACCAGGTCATGTACATACAAGGCATCCGAGCTGGCGCCGGATAATTCGCCATAAGCCCGGCGCAGTTGCGCCCGAATGCGCGAGACCAGTTCACGCAGGCTGAAGGGTTTGGTAACATAGTCGTCTGCCCCGATCTCAAGCGCCAGCACTTTGTCGATTTCTTCATTTTGAACGGTCAGAATGATCACCGGCAAACGCCGCCCCATCCGCCGCAGTTGGCGACACACATCCAACCCCGAGCCGTCAGGCAAACGTAAATCCAACAAGGTGAGATGCACCTGATCATCACAGGCAGCCTGCAAACCTTCCGCACCCGTCTTGCGCCAGGTCACAATAAAGCCGTTTCGCTCCAGGCCGTCTTTCAGGCTGGCCCCAACGCCGGGGTCATCTTCAATTACCAGAATGTGGTTAAATTCAGTCATATCATTTCCCATTTTACAACAAAAACAAATGATCAACTCCAAACTCAACCGCCTTTCTGGAATAATCCAAAGGCTGGAGCGGTGATTCTTGTTGGTTTCTTTTCATCAAAGCGGGCTGCGAATGAAAAAATTAACCCTACTCGACGCCTGATTTGACTGCTCTTGACATCCTTTAACGGATCGTTATAATCAAAGCAAATAAAACAACAGCCGTATCATTGTTTATTAACAGATCATCTTTCAGAGAGCCGGCGTTTGGTGTGAGCCGGTAGATTGATTGGTTATTTTCCTGCAATGATTGTCGTTTAAAGACAGGCTGCTCTCGAAAACTTTGATTAAGAGAGCCGGTTGACCCCGTTATCCGTTACCCAACAAGGCTCCGGCTGGCCTGTTTATGCCGGGCAAAAGCAGGTGGCACCACGAGTTCGCCCCCTCGTCCTGCAATGACGAGGGGACTTTTGTTTTTATAACCTAAACTGTTTTTAATCAGGAGACCTTATTATGTTGGATATCAATCTCATTCGAGAAACCCCCGATGTCGTTCGAAA
>JAJTBH010000517.1 GCA_021287005.1 Anaerolineae bacterium | reverse complement strand
GCGCCGTGACCGAGGCATTACAGGATGCAAAGGTTGACCCGCGCGAGCTGGACGCCGTTTTTGTGGGTAACGTGACCATGCACACCTCGCAGATGCCGGCCACCTACAGCCAGCTTGCAAAATGGCTGGGAACCCAGTTTAAAGCCGGCGTGCATTTTGACGCGGCCTGCTCCACCACTAACGTCGGCGCGGCTATGGCTGCTATGGGCATCGCCTCGGGCGTGTACAACAAAGTGCTGGTGGTGGGTGTTGAGTCCACATTAAGCCAGCCCAAATATCTGAGCCCCTACGAACGTGTCACCATCCCCACCGAAGAGATGTGGCTGTGGACGGATTACTGCGTGGGCCAGGCTTACAGCGTGCCGCAGGGTTATGACATCTTCCCCGCCTACAACGGTTTTAACGCCCTGGGTTACTGCCGCAAATACGGCATCAGCCTGGATGATCTGGAACGCGGTTTGTTTGAGTTATGCCGCACCCGCCGCCTGCACGGTTCAATGAACCCCAAAGCCATTCGCCAGGAAACGCTTGAAGACGAAGCCAAACGGCTGGGATTTAACGATCCCTGGGAATTCTGGTGCTCCCGTTTTAACCCGCACGTGGCCTGGCCTTCGCGCATCAACAGCGTGGTTTCCCCGGCTGACGGCGCTTCCGCCATCGTTCTGGGCCGCCAGGATGGTTTTGTGGCCGGCGCTTCAGACCCGGTTGAACTGAAGGGTTTTGGCATGAGCGTGATGGACCTGCCCTGGTACGGCGACGATCCCACCGTGATGCCCATCGATACGGATGCATTTGCCAAAGCTTACAGCATGGCCGGTATTACCGCCAAAGATATTGATTATTTGCATGTGCATGACTGCTCGCACATCATGAGTATTTGTGTTGCCGAAGAATCCGGTTACCTGCCCAAAGGTCAGGGTCTGAAATACGCTCAGGAAGGCCGCCTGCGTTTTGACGGCGACCGCCCCATGAGCACCCACGGCGGCCGCCATGCCTTTGGCCATGCCTGGGCTGCCAGCGCCGGGGCCGATACCTACGAGGCCGTAAAACAGATTCGCGGCCTGGCTGACCGCCGTCAGATTAAACCCTGGCCGAAAACCGCAGTGGTGCACACCCACGGTTACGCAATGATTAGCACCGTTTTGGTACTCAATGGAGGCAACTAGATGACTGACTCGATTATCAAACAATATTATGACGCCCTGGGTGAAGGTAAACTGCTGGGCAAAAAATGCAAAAAATGCAACGAAATCACCTTCCCGCCCACCACGGCCTGCCAGCAATGCGGCAGCCCCGACCAGGATTGGTTTGAATTATCCGGCAAAGGCCAACTGCTGTTTGTTTCTCACAGCATGGCTCCGCCGCCCAACCCGCGTTTTAACGAAATTGCGCCCTATGCTTACGGTCATGTCAAACTTGCCGAAAACCTCTTTGTGCAGGCTGTTATCACCGGTGTGGAAGTTGACCCCGATACGCTGCGCGCTTACTTCGAACGCGGCCCCGTGCCGGTGGTTCCCGATATCAAAAACATTCAAGGCCTGAATATCCTGGCCTTTAAGGTGGAAGAAAAATGAGTGCAGTGGATGTAACAGACGCCGTTTATGAGACTGTCGCGCTGGTTGCCAAACGCGAGCGGCAGGAACTGAACGGTGATATGAAAATTGCCGAAGATTTGGGCCTGAAATCGATGAGCCGCATTGAACTGGCGGCGCTGTTGGAAGAGACTCTGGATGTGAAGATCAATAATTTTGAGATTCGTAATCCCAAAACGATTACAGACCTGATCGCACTGGTGAACAAGAAAAAAGCGTAACAAAATATTACACAACAAGGAGGGGCGATTTTTGGCAATCCATGCCCGAGATCACCCCTCTTTTAAATGGAGCGGTTACATGACGGTACTGGAACAATTTGCCCGAAAGGCGAAAAACAATCCACGCAGCATTGTTTACCCGGAGGGGGACAACCCGGTGATTCTGAAAGCTGCCGCGCGCCTGTTCAGTGAGGGTCTGGCCAAACCGGTTTTGCTGGGCGAGCCTGAAAAAATTAATCGCCTGGCGCAGGAAACGGGGCTCGATTTAAACGGTTTGCAGATCGTAAACCCGCAAACTTCTGACCGGCTTGAAGATTACATCACAAGCTACTGCGCCGCGCGTAATATGCCCCCCAGAATCGGGCAGCGCCTGATGAACCAGCCGCTTTATTTTGGCGCGATGATGGTGAAACAGGGCCATGCCGATTGTATGGTGGCCGGCATCAATCACCCCACCGAAGAGGTGATTATGGTCAGCGAGTTAATCATCGGCTTACAGCCCGACATCAGTGTGGTTTCCAGCTTTTTCCTCATGCAAATTCCCGCTTACAGCGGCGGAGAAAACGGACTGCTGGTGTTTGCCGACCCGGCCGTTAACCCCGACCCCGAT
>JAJTBH010000516.1 GCA_021287005.1 Anaerolineae bacterium | reverse complement strand
TTTTGAAGTGATATAAGCCCGTTTTGCGTGGGTATAATGATTAAAAAGATTAAATCTTTTTACGGAAAGGTTAAATAATGAAACCAAGACAAACCTTCATTTCTACACCCGCACTTCCGGAAAGAATCGAGAAACTTCGTTTTATTGCCTACAACCTCCGCTGGGCCTGGAATCAATCTACGCTGTCTTTATTCCGCCGCCTCGATAGTGATTTATGGGAATCCACAGGTCACAATCCCATATTAATGTTGGGCACAATTGATCAATCCAGGTTAGAAGCCGCAGCCTACGATGAGGGTTTTATTGCCCACCTTGACCGCGTTTACCAGGATTTAAATACTTATCTGAATAGCGAAGGGTGTTGGTTTTGCAAAGTAAAAGATAATATCGAAAGCACACCCGCCTTCGCCTATTTTTCGGCAGAATTCGGTGTAACCGAAAGTCTTTCAATTTTTGCTGGTGGTCTTGGCATTTTGGCCGGTGATCATCTTAAATCTGCCAGCGATCTAGGTTTGCCGTTGGTCGGCGTTGGATTGTTATACCAACAAGGGTATTTTTATCAGTATCTCAACGAATCGGGATGGCAGCAGGAAAAGTATAACGATAATGATTTTCATAATCTGCCCATCACCCTTGAAAAACAGAAGGACGGCAAAAATCTTATCATTGACATTCAGGTTGGCAAACATAAAGTGTTCGCCCAAATTTGGCGTGCTCAAG
Source organism: Anaerolineae bacterium (assembly GCA_021287005.1). Classification (GTDB taxonomy): domain Bacteria; phylum Chloroflexota; class Anaerolineae; order Anaerolineales; family Anaerolineaceae; genus JAJTBH01. The sequence continues at coordinate 1,704 of JAJTBH010000516.1, read as the reverse complement.
TCGGCCGCATTCCACTATATTTGCTTGATACGAACTTGCCCGAAAACAGTCTTGAGGATCGTGACATTACCGACCAGCTTTATGGCGGCGATGTTGAAATGCGCATTCGACAGGAAATCGTTTTGGGGATTGGCGGTTTTCGGGCTTTGTCTGCCCTTGGAATTGCCCCGGTTGTGTTTCATATGAACGAAGGGCATTCTGCCTTTTTATCACTTGAACTTATTCGAGAATTAATGACTTCATATAATATTAATTTTTATGAGGCGCGTGAAGCAGCTTCATCCGGATTGATATTTACAACCCATACCCCGGTTGCCGCCGGCCATGATTATTTTTCACCTGTTTTAATGGAAAAATATTTTAAGGATTACGCCGCATTGCTCAAACTGGATTGGGGTGAATTTTTGGCCCTGGGTCGGAAAAACCCCAATAACGTCAACGAGCCTTTTTGTATGACGATTCTGGCTTTACATCTCGCCGCGTTTAGCAACGCCGTCAGTCGTTTACACGGAGCGGTTAGTCGCGCCATGTGGCAGGAGCTTTGGCCGGGTGTTCCTGAAAACGAAATTCCCATTTCGTATATTACCAATGGCATTCATTTTAGATCCTGGTTATCGCAGGAAATGGACCAATTATATGAACGATACCTCGGTGTTCGTTGGCAGCAGGAACCAACTGAGCCGTTCGTCTGGCAAAAAGCAGAACAAATTCCGGCAGAAGAATTATGGCGCACACACGAAAGAAGACGCGAGCGTTTGGTGGCTTTTGCCCGCCAACAACTGCGAATTCAATTAAAACGCCAGGGGGCCTCTCAAAATGATCTTGATATCGCTGCGGAAATATTAAATCCTGAAGCCTTAACAATCGGTTTTGCACGCCGTTTTGCTACGTACAAACGTGCCACACTTTTATTAAGCGATCCTGACCGGCTCGATAAAATTTTAAATAATCCAACTCGTCCCGTTCAAATTATTTTTGCCGGCAAGGCCCATCCTCAGGACGAACCCGGTAAAGAATTAATCCAAAAAATATTCATCCTGTCGCAGGAGGAACGCTTCAGGCATAAACTGGTTTTTTTGGAAAATTACGATTCAACCATCGCCCGTTATCTGGTTCAGGGCTGTGATATCTGGCTCAACAACCCCCTCCGACCTCTTGAAGCCAGCGGCACAAGCGGCATGAAAGCGGCAGCCAATGGGGTGTTAAACCTCAGCACGCTGGATGGATGGTGGGATGAAGCCTATACGCCTGACAATGGATGGGCCATTGGTCGAGGAGAAACCTACGCAGACCCGGAGGATCAAGGGAAAGGCGAAGCGGAAGCTCTTTATGGTTTATTGGAACAGGACGTAATCCCCACTTTTTACGACCGTAAAACCGATGGTTTACCCCGCCGCTGGATTACCAGAATGAAACGGTCCATCCAGGAATTAGGTTTCTTTTTTAATACCCATCGAATGGTCGGTGAATATACCATGAAGTTTTATCTGCCGGCTTGTGAAAACCATCAAAAATTAACCAACAAAAATCTGGAAAAGGCAAAAGCTCTGGCTGCCTGGAAACAAAAAATTGCCGCCAATTGGGATAAGGTTTCGGTTATTGAAATTCAAACCAGTGGTGCTGCATCCATTCAGGTTGGTGAGCAATTTTCAGTTCGTGTAAAAGTTCAATTGGGAACATTGTCTCCGGGTGATGTTAATGTAG
>JAJTBH010000515.1 GCA_021287005.1 Anaerolineae bacterium | reverse complement strand
TTATCGATTAACCAGATCGGGAACACATCGTTGCCGGCCGGAACGGGGGTGTGCGTGGTGAAGATGTTACTCTTGCGCACGAGATCGGCAGCCTCATCGTAAGGTTTACCGGCGGCCACATAAGCGCGCAGGCGTTCGAGTGACAGGAAAGCCGAGTGGCCTTCATTCATGTGCCAGACGGTCGGTGCGTAACCCAGAGCAGCCAGGGCTCGGGCGCCGCCGATGCCCAATAAAATTTCCTGTGAAATACGAACCTCAAGATCATTGGAATAAAGGCGGGAAGTTAATTCACGATCTGCGGGGCTGTTTTCTTCAACATTGCTGTCCAACAAATACAGTGGGATGCGCCCCACATCCACGCGCCAGATACGGGCGTAAACCGTGCGGCCGGGCAGATCAACCGATATACTTACCGGATTGTTTTCGGTATCGTAAACCGGGAAGATGGGCATTTGGAAGAAGTTAAGATAATAATTGCGGGTTTCCTGCCAGCCGTCTTCGGTAAGATGCTGGGTAAAATAACCCTGGTTGTAAATAAACCCAATACCTACCATAGGCATACCCAGATCACTGGCTTCTTTGAGGTGATCACCGGAGAGAATGCCCAGGCCGCCGGCATAAACCGGCAAAGATTCATGCAGGCCAAATTCAAAGGAAAAATAAGCAATTAACTGGTTGGCAGCCTCCGGATAGGTCTGGCTGAACCAGGCCTGCTGCCGGTTATTTAAATAATTATCAAAACGATTAATAACACGATCGTAAATCTCAAGATAAAAACGATCGTTGATGGTTGCATTTAAACGAGGGCGTTCTACCTGATTGAGAAAGGCCACCGGATTATGATTACATTTTTCCCACAGGTTGCGGTCCAATAAAGCGAATAACGACTGGGCATCGGGATTCCATACCCACCACATGTTATAGGCCAGGTCGGGCAGACGGTTGATGCGGCGCGGCAGGCTGAAGCGGTTGGGGATTTCATGTTGGGAATTTTCCATAGTAACAACACCTTTTCTCAGAAAAACAACTCCGAATTATTTCTACTAATTAACGATAGGGGGGTAAAAAAATTTTACCACGAGATCGTTTCTTATAACACAAGCCGGAACTTTTTGCCAGATTCATTGAATAATTGATCAATTGTGCATTTAAAAGCGGATTTTTGACATTTGCCTATTGACTCTTGATTTTAAAATGGGTATTATGTTTATGAAAGAGCTTTCATAAAAGCACTTTGAAGAACTTTCACCAGTATACCATACTCTCTTTTGTCTGGAGAAGTTCATGCCAAAAAGTAATCCGACCATATACGATGTTGCAAGAGAAGCCGGGGTAAGCATTTCAACCGTATCGCGTGTGCTGAATGCCTATAAGGAAGTTAATGAAGAAACACGTGCTACTGTTCTGGCAGCCATCGAAACCCTGGGATATGTCCCGAAAGCTGAAGCGCGCGCCCGCGCTTTAAAAGAGACTCGCCGCATTGGGGTGATTACCCCGTTTTTTACGGCGCCGGCCTTTGTGCAGCGTTTGCGTGGCGTAGCCGCGGCTGTAGCCAGCAAAAATTATGAATTGGTCGTTTACACGGTTGATTCATTGGATACCCTCAGCGATTATCTTGATACGCTGCCGTTTTCAACCCATAATCTGGGCGGCTTGATTTTTATCTCCATTAATATTAACGATGAGCAGGCTGAAAGATTGTTAAAACACGGCCTGGATGCCGTTTTGATCGAGCATTCCACCCAGTTGTTGTCCAGCGTTGAAATTGACGATGTTGCCGGCGGCAAAATGGCCACCGAATATTTGATTAACAAAGGCCACCAACGCATCGCTTTTGTGGGTGACAGCAACCGTATGGATTATGTGGTTCAAACGACCGAACTGCGCTTAAAAGGTTTTCGCAAAGCGCTGCAAGCTGCTTCCATCAACATTCCCGATGATTATATTCACCTAGTGCAATATGACATTGAAACGACCCGCCAGCTTGGACGAGAAATTTTATCGCTGCCCGACCGGCCGTCGGCGATTTTTGCAGCGACCGATTTGCAGGCTATGGCGGTGATTAAAGCCGCTCATGATCTTAAATTACGCATTCCGGAAGACCTGTCTGTGGTCGGTTTTGATGATCTGGATATGGCCGATTATGTTGATCTGACCACTGTGCGCCAACACCTGGATGAATCTGGGCGAATTGCCGCCGAATTGCTCATGTCGCGTCTGGCAGAACCGGATCGTTTGATTCAACACGTTCAGCTTCCATTAACCATGATTAAAAGATTAACTGCCTAGGAGTGGGGAGGGTCTGTTTTTATCCCTCATTTTTATCAATCATAGTGTCTGATTAAGGAGGTGATTGCGGGAAGAGAAAATCAACACAACTGGTTAGATACAGGTAAGAGGAAGTTAAAAAATCGAACCTAAAAAATAAAAATAA
>JAJTBH010000514.1 GCA_021287005.1 Anaerolineae bacterium | reverse complement strand
TGCTGGCCGAACTCAAAAATCAGAACGTGACAGTGATTGTTTCAACCCATGATCTTAATATGGCCATGCAGCGTTTTGAACAGGTGCTGGTTTTAAACAAGGAAATGGTGGCTTACGGCCCGGCCGGAGAAGTGTTTACGTCGGAGACGATTCGCAAAGCTTTTGGTTCGCAATTACTGGCAATGGAGAATATGATGGTCGTAGATGGATGCTGTTCGCACGATGAAAATAATGGGGAGGCGCACCATGAACTGGATCATTGAACCGTTAAATTATGCCTTCATGCAGCGCAGCCTGACCGCAGCTTTGATCGTCGGGGCGGTATGTTCCATCATCGGTTGTTATGTTGTATTAAAATCGATGGCTTTTATGGGCGATGCCATGGCGCACGCCATTTTGCCCGGCGTGGCCGTGGCTTATTTGTTACAGGCCAATTTGATGATCGGCGCCCTGGTGACGGCGGTCATTGTGGCGCTGGGGATTGGTTATTTTTCAAAAGAAGGCACGATCAAGGAAGATACGGTGATCGGCATTGTTTTCAGTTTTGCGCTGGCGCTGGGAGTGGTATTAATCAGTTCGATCCGCTCATATGCAGTGGACCTCAGCCACATACTTTTTGGCAATCTGCTCGGCGTCAGTGTTCAGGATTTGTGGATCACCGGCATTCTGGCGGGTGTGGTCATTATCACCATTCTGGCCCTCTATAAACCCTTCCTGGTGCTCTCTTTTGATCCCATTCTGGCGGCCACACTGCGACTGCCGACCACTTTGCTGCGTTATACACTGCTTGTTTTATTATCGTTGACCATTGTGGTATCCATTCAAAGTGTGGGTGTGGGATTGGTGGCTGCCATGCTGGTGACGCCGGCTGCTACGGCTTATTTGCTGGCGCGCCGTTTACCGGTGATGATGGCGCTTTCGGTCTTATTCGGTTCACTGGCCAGCCTGGTGGGGCTATATGTCAGTTATTATGCCAATGTGGCTTCCGGTGCAGGCATTGTTTTAACGGCTACCCTGATCTTTTTAATCGTTTTTCTGGTTTCACCGCGGCGCAGTAAAGCAGCCTACTGGAGAAAATGATGTCTTCCAATACTCGCCGCCCCGTGAAAGTCATGTTTATTTGTATGGGTAATATTTGCCGATCGCCAATGGCTGAAGCGGTTTTTGCCCATCTGGTCCGGCAGGAAGGATTGTCGTCTTTCTTTGAAGTGGCTTCGTCTGCCGTGGGAAGCTGGCATCTGGGCCAGCGCCCACACTCGGGCACACTGGCTGTCTTAAAACAAAATAATATTCCGGTTGACCCACAAAAAATATCCATTCTGTTCACATCACAGGATTTTAAACGATATGATTATGTGTTGTCGCTGGACAGGGAAGTTGTCAGTAACATCCAATATATGTACGGTGTGCAGACCAAACGATTGTTGGATTATGCCCCGGATGCGACCACGTTGGATGTCCCCGATCCGTATTATGATCATAGTTTTAGCCGCACTTATGAGCTTGTTTTGCAGGGGTGCAAGGGGCTGCTGGCGCATATCCGTGAGGTGGAAGCAATTTAACCATGATTCCTGATGTTTTGCTGCAAGCCGTGTTGGAAGATTTACGAAAAATCGGCGATAACACGCGACTTGTACAATTACAACCGGTCGGCGGGGGATGCATCAACCATTCCGCCTGTTTGATAACGGAAACAGACTCCTATTTTTTGAAATGGAATCCGGCGCCGCTGCATGGAATGTTTGAAGCGGAAGCATATGGTTTGCAATTGATGGATGCCACTCACACGGTCAGAGTTCCCCGTGTGCTGGCTGTGCATGCAGCCGGGGCGGGCGCTCCGGCTTACCTGCTCCTGGAATGGCTGTCCGGCGAGGCTCCCATTCGTTCCGTTAGCGCCCAGGTTGTTTTGGGACGGCAGTTAGCCATGATGCACAAAACAAAGCCGAATAATGGAAATTTTTACGGTTTGGAGCGCGATAATTATATTGGAAGCAACTCTCAGAAAAATGACTGGGGTCTGGATTGGGTCGATTTTTTCAGAGACCAGCGCCTGGCTTTTCAAGTGCAAATGGCTGAAAAACGGGGCTTGTTGAATGCGGGGCGCAGAAAAAAACTGGATGTTTTACTGGCGCGTTTGGAAACCTGGTTGGGTCGGGTTAAACGCGAGCCGGCTTTATTGCACGGCGATTTGTGGGCGGGAAATGTGGTAGCGGCCGGAGATGGGCTGGCTTTGATCGACCCGGCCGTGTATTACGGCGACCGTGAAGCCGAGTTGGCTTTTACACGTTTGTTTGGCGGCTTTTCCACCGCTTTTTATGAAGGATATAAGGAAACTTACCCACTAGAAGCCGGTTATGCTGAACGGGAAGATCTGTATAACCTGTATCATTTACTCAACCATCTTAACCTGTTTGGCGAGAGTTATGGCGGGCAGGTGGATGCG
>JAJTBH010000513.1 GCA_021287005.1 Anaerolineae bacterium | reverse complement strand
TAACCCGATAAAACCACATTTCGCGCCAGCCAGGGCGCCAGAATCAACACCCCGGACAATAACAGTATCAAACTCTGGCGATATTGTTTTCGGCGCAGCAATTCAAACAACAACCAGGCCGGCACCAACAGCAAAGGCAATACGGATAATTTTAAACTCACTGCAAAAATAGCCAGGCCGCTTAATAAATACAGGTTCGGACCAAACAATCCCTGCGGGCGTTCGGCCAGGCTCAACATTTCGGATAATACCAGCCAGGTAATTAACACTGCGGGCAGGTCAGTACCCGGCGATGAAACCTCCGATGGTAAAACCACAAAAAACAGGGGCAGCAGACATACTTTTGCCCAGACAGAAAAAGACCAGTCCCCATTTAACATCTGTCGCAAAGCGCCGATGAAATAAATCAGGGTGAATAAAACAAACAAACCGGGCAGCACATGAAAAGATTGCAGGCCGCTCCAGGCATAACTGAACAAGGCATTGGACACCAGCCAGTTGGAATCATACGCCAGCCGGCTGTGCAGGTTGGCCAGCCCCGGAACGGCTTTAAACGTTTCAATCCAGCGGATGGTCTGGGCATGGTAAATGGCCGTATCGGGGTTACCCGGCGCACGACTGGTCAGGTCCAGAATAAAAACAAAAACAAGGACGGTCAAAAACAAGGGCAGATAAAAGCGCCAGTTCCGGTCTTTAAATAAAATCAGAGCAAACGGCCGCCAACCCCTGCGCCACAACAGCACCCAGAGCGCCAGCGCCCCTGCGCTGAATACAGCCCAGACCGGCAGGCTGATATTCACAAACAAAGAGACTGCATCTGCCAGCAGGGTCAACACGGCCAGGCCGCTAAACCAGGTAAAAACAGGGTGCAAATCTGCGCGTTTGATTCCCAGAAGATTTACCAGATAGAGACCATAGGGATAACAAATTACCAGAATGGATAACCAGATCAACAATGTAACGATCATGCGGCCTCTGCGCGGCCGATGATGGCATCACTCATGGCAGCCACCCGACTCATTATTTTCACGTCATGCACACGCACAATATTGGCGCCGCGTAAAATTCCGGCGCAAATAGCCGCCGCCGTCCCTTCCACACGTTCATCAGGCGGCAGGTTCAGCGTCATGCCAATAAAAGACTTACGCGAAGGCGCCAGCAGCACCGGAAAACCCAAAGCGCCGATTTCATCCAGGCGGTTAATTAATTCAAGGTTGTGTTTCACGCTTTTTCCAAAACCGATGCCGGGGTCGAGAATAATGCGGTCATCCGCCACGCCCGCCTTGCGTGCCAGTTCAACCGACTGCATCAGTTCTTTAATAACATCTTCAATCAAGTTATCATATTGCGCCCCCAGGTAAGCGCCGCCCAGCCTTTCCAGCAGCTCGGTTTTATCGGGCTTGCTGCGATTGTGCATCAAAATCAAGGGCGCTTTCCAACGGGCGGCCACCTCAGCCATTAACGGGTCGGCGCGCAAAGCCCAGACATCGTTAATCCAATGCGCACCGGCATCCAGGGCGGCTTCGGCCACAGCCGCTTTATATGTATCCACCGAAACAGGCACATTTAATCCTTCTTTAACCAATGCCCGCACCACCGGGATAACCCGCGCCAGTTCCTCTTCCACACCCACAAGCGACGATCCGGGGCGGGTACTTTCGCCGCCCACATCCAGGATGTGGGCGCCATCGGCCACAAATCGACACGCCTGTGCCAACACGCTTTCCAGACCGCCTTTATTTAACAGGCCATCACCCGAAAAACTGTCGGGGGTGATGTTTAGAATGCCCATCACATACGTACGCGCCGACCAATCCAAGGGGAATGTGAGCAGGGAGGAATTCATTGGTTCAGCTCCTGTTGGGGTTCAAAGCGGGTCACACCGCTGCAATCCACCGCCGCCATTAATTCTGCAATGGTCTTTGTGGTTCCCGGCAGGGTCATATCTCCCGCCAGTTCGGCCAACGGCACCAGCACAAAGGCGCGCTGGTTAATCATGGCATGCGGGATGGTTAAGTTTTCGGCATGCAGCACCAGATCAGCATAGATCAAAATATCAATATCAATCAAACGCGGTCCATAACGAAAAGTCGGCGTTCGACCCAGGTTGGCTTCCAGACCCTTAATCACTTTCAGCAAATCCTGCGGAGGCAGTTGACTGGATATTTCGAGCACCTGGTTTAAAAATGCCGGTTGATCATTAAAACCCCAGGGAGCGGTTTCATACACAGCCGAAGCACGTTTAACCTGGCAAACGGCAGCCAGGCCGTTTTGCGCATCTTTTAAATTCTGCAAACGGTTCCCCAGGTTGCTGCCCAGGCCCAGATAAATTCGTTGCGCCATTTATGCCCCGCGATGAATGTTAATAAAATCGGCCAGCAGTCCATAAGCGGTTGTTTCGGGGCTAGGGTCGCTTTCGGTCACACCCAATCCGGGCAGGCAATCCAGTT
>JAJTBH010000512.1 GCA_021287005.1 Anaerolineae bacterium | reverse complement strand
GCACAGCCAGATTAATCAACTTCTTTGATTCAAATTCGTTTGAAATGTTAGAAAAAAACCTGTTCATCGCCCAACCCTTTTTAACTATCGAATAACCTTATATAACCTTCATCTAACTACAGTTATATTATAGTTAATCAATGGTTAGAAAACCTTTCATTTCTGCAAGAAAGGCGGCGGGGCGACTTAACATTTTTGTAAGCCGGTTGAGTGGATAAATACCGGAGGCGGAAAACAAACGGTCCGGTTAAATAAACTTAAAAATAAAAACGCTTCTCCGGGAGGAGAAGCGCGTATAAGCAATAATATTAAAGCTGTTAATAAACAAAGTCCGTTTTTAACATCGGATAAAAACGGGCTTTGTTAAAATCTCTATAAAAATAATAACAAATAATCAGGTAAACTCAATCGATTTTTAAGCGGTATCCGTGGCGGCCGATGGTGGTAATGATTTCAACCTGCGGGTTGATCATGGCTAACTTGTGGCGTAAGGAGCAAACCAGAAATTTTATGCGGTTTTGAAAAGAGGGTTGGTTATCTCCCCAAACCTCCATGCGCAGGGTTTCATAATCCACCACGGTGGGGGCGTGGCGCACCAGCGAGGCCAAAACGGCAAATTCCTTGTTGGTTAAATCCAGAAGCTGGTTATGATAACGAACTTCGCCGTTTTTTAAATTAACCGCCAGGTTGATTTTATCAAAATAAACGTTGTTTTCAGGCAGCCTGGTGACGCGGCGTAAAATGACGCGGATACGTTCAACCACTTCGGCGTGATTAAACGGTTTGGTAATATAATCATCCGCGCCCAGTTTTAAAGCTCGCACCACGTTGTTTTCGTGATTAAGGGCGGTGATGACAATCACCGGCAAATTTGAATCCTGGCGCAGGCTTGAGAGCATTTCCCACCCGTCCATATCCGGCATCATCAGATCCAACAAAATGATATCCGGGCGGATCACGTTTAGCTTTTTAAGCCCTTCCAGGCCGTTAAAGGCACTGGCAACATCGTAGCCGGCCTGAATGAGCATACGTTTGAATAAAATAACACTGTCCGGGTCGTCTTCGACCAGTAAAACCTTATGCCTGCTGGTATCGCTGCCGGCATCCAGGTCCGTACCAAAGTTTAAAAACACCCGTTCCGGATAAGTTTGAATTGCTTCCATATTTGTTTCCTCCCTGGTTGTTAACAAAAACCGACAAGGCTGATCTACATTTTCCCCTTAATAAAAACAGAGCCTTATTCTTCAGTATAACCATTTTTTATTGTCATAACAATAAGCAATTTGGATAATTTTGAGAATCAATTCATTCAGGCAAATCTGTTCTGAATGCTGCAAGAATGGAAGTCGTTATAAAATGCGTATAGTCAATATAGGATAATCATTTACCCATCCACACAACTTAAATAACAATAAACCTCCAACCAGGGTTCAGCTTGCATTATAACGTCAATGACCTATCCGGGTGGATGCTTTCCATGTTATTATTGGTTCCATGACGGAACAAAAAATTTATCAACCAAACAATTTTCGCGTGCTGCTGCACGCCGTGCTTTTTGTGCTGGGTTTTTCAGTGGTCTTTGTGGTCGGCTGGGGTGGGGCCGCCACCGTTTTGGGACAGTTATTTTTTGCCTACAAAGACCTGATCGGGCGTGTGGGCGGAATTTTTATTATCATCCTGGGGCTGTTTACGCTGGGAGTGGTGGATATTCCGTGGTTAAACTATGAAAAACGCGGCTACTGGCAAATCGGCCGCGGCGGGCGGGCAGTCTCTTCATTTATGATGGGCATTTTGTTTGCCGCAGGTTGGACGCCCTGCATCGGCACCACGCTGGGCGCCATCTTAACGCTCGGCCTGAGCCGCGAATCGAGCGGACAGGCGATGATCCTTTCGGCCGGTTATGCGTTGGGCATGGCGATTCCTTTTCTGGCGTTGGGCATCGGCATGGAAAAAGTGGTGGGGTTTTATGGCCGGATGCGGAAACACATCCGGTTGATTGAGATCATTTGCGGCGCGGTGATTATATCCATCGGGGTGTTGATGGTTTTTAACCAGATGACCCTGATTACACAGTGGGCTTTAAGTAACGGCCTTTTTATGGATGTGCCGCTGGGCAAAATGGATGTGCCGACATTTTCGATTGCCATGCTGGCCGGGCTGCTCTCGTTCCTTTCGCCCTGCGTGCTGCCGCTTATCCCGGCTTACCTGGGCTACCTGGGCGGTTCGGCGTTAAACAGGCAAAATTAAGCCGGGTTATAACCCGACAGTGGAGGGGGGGCTTGCGCATTGTTCTATCGATTTTTAATTAAAAAGATGGGCTGTGTATAAACACAACCCATCTTTTAATTAATTTATTATTCTTTTTAATCCCGCAGCTCGTTTTGCCGCATCACACGTTCAAAATCGCGTTTTTGGTTAACCGAGCGCACAACCAGGCTGATCACATAAGCGCCAATGCCGATCACGACCACA
>JAJTBH010000511.1 GCA_021287005.1 Anaerolineae bacterium | reverse complement strand
CCGATATGTTGTATGAAGAACGATATGATCGAATTCTTCCATCCATGTATGGTGCAATCTCGATTTGTTTGCTTATCGGCGCCATTGGCTGGGCGGCATTCCTCATAATCAGCAATGCGCCATTTGAAAATAATATTTTGTCGTTTTTGTTATTCTGTATTGCTGTGGTGGTCTGGATTCAGATGACCTTTGTCGGAATGGCAAAAGATTATATTTCGATTTTAAAAGGTTTTGGCCTGGGAATTTTGGTCTCGCTTTTGCTGGATTTTGTTTTGGTTTTTGGTTTTCAATACAATGTTGTGATAACTTCATTAATTTCAGCTATCATCGGTTATGGAACGATGATGATTTCGTTTACCCTGGTGCTGCATGATTATTTCCCGATTGGAAACGGCAGCTCATTAAAATTTATGGAATGGATCGACAAATACCCGTCTTTGGTTTTCGTCGGATTCTTTTCAATGTTGGGTCTGTTTATCCATTTATTAATTATGTGGGCCAGCCCGTGGGGAGAACGTGTGATCGGTTTATTTTACCAGGCGCCTGCCCATGACCTGCCGGCATTGCTGGCATTTTTAACCACCCTGGTTACAACGATCAACTTTGTCACTTCTGTGGAAGTGAATTTTTACCCCAAGTATCGCCTGTATTTTAGTTTGTTGAATGAAGGCGGTTCTCTGGCAGACATTAATGAAGCGTATAAAGTGATGGTTTCAGTCTTAAAACAGGAACTATTTTTCCTGGCTCAGGTGCAGCTTTTTGTTGAAGTGCTGGTGATTGTGCTGGCCGAGGTCATTATTCCACCGCTTGGATTGGGTTTCAAACCGACCATGATCAGTCTGTTTCGTGTGTTGTGTGTGGGGTATGGGTTATTTGCAATTGGTAACAGTATGATGTTGTTTTTACTCTATTTTTCAAACTACAAAGACGCATTATTAACTGCCGCAACCTTATTAATTGTTAATACCCTTGCCACTTTGTTTACGATTACGTTACCCCAGTTTTATTATGGGTTTGGTTTTGTATTGGCCGGTTTATGTATGTACCTGGTTGCCTGGGAGAGATTAAGCTCCTATATTAACCACCTTGATTACCATATCTACTGTAAACAGCCGATATTTGTTATTGAGCGCAAGGGCTGGCTGACTCACCTCGCCCGCAGACTGGACGGGAAATATAATCTGTTGGATAACACCGAGAAGATTAATTAAACCGAATTAATCAAATATCACTTTTTTTCCCCCAGATCGTTATTACTGGATGGGCTAGGTTTGACGTCGCAATTTGAAATTATTTATGGAAATTTTGAGGTGCTAAATTGAAAAGAACATTACAGATTTTTTTATCTCTTTTGGCGCTTATCTTTTTATTGTTTGTTTCGCTGTACAGTTTATTGCCTCAAGGCAAAACAACAACCGATTCAGTTGATGTTTGGCGAAAGATAAGCAAATTATATTCAAACCCGGATATTCCTGATAGAGAAGCTGTCTTAAAACAGGAACTTGAAGATATTAATAATATACCTCTTCAGGATAATAAATCTTTATATAGCGAGGACGCCCCTGATTCTGTGGTGGTGATGTATTTGACGGTTAGAAAAGGTTCTTCATCCAGTGATACAAACCATTCTTGGGAAGAAGTGAACACGGCATCCAAATTTTCATCGACTCTGGGATATCAGGTTGATGTTCCCAAAGCAGAAGCGATCCTTCAGGTTGGAGATGAAACCGGGCCATTGCAGGGTGAGCTGGGTTATGGTGAAGTATTGCCCAATGCGGTTGTTTCCGTGCGGGGTAATACCAGCTCAAACAGTCCGCAGAAATCTTTTAAAATCGAATTGCGAGATAAAGGTCCTGATTTTAGAGGGCAGAAGACGATTGCATTAAATAAACACGTTTTTGATCCGACTCGCGCAATAAATAAACTGTCTTTTGATTTGATTAAAGAACTCCCGGATATGGTCAGTCTGCGCACACAATATGTGCATTTGTATATAAAAGATGAAACGACCAATCCCCCTAACAAAGCTTTTCAAGATTATGGTTTATTTACCCAGGTGGAACAACCGAATAAACAATTCTTAAAAAACCACTTACTTGATCGTTACGGCCAACTTTATAAAGCCACCAGTTTTGAATTTTACAGATATCCTGACGAAATCAGATCGACGGATGACCCGTCGTATAACGAAGAAGCTTTTTCGCGAATTTTGGAAATTAAAGGTAATCGTGATCATACGAAATTAATCCGTATGTTGGACGATATTAACAACCAGAACATTTCCATAAAAGAGAGTTTTGAAAGATATTTTAATCAGGATAATTATTTTACCTGGATGGCTTTTAACATTTTGGTTGGCAACCTGGATACGGACACGCAGAATTTTTATTTATATAGCCCGGAGAACAGTGAAAAATGGTATTTCATTCCCTGGGATTACGACGGGTCTTTTTCACGGCAGGATGAAAAAACCAAAGTTTTCACCGATCCGTGGCGTGAAGGGGT